>JAEUJH010000369.1 GCA_016794825.1 Gemmatimonadota bacterium | reverse complement strand
GAGTCGAGCGTGGCCGGCGTCGGCAACTCGGTCGGGAGACCGTCCCGCTCGGTGACGTACTGGCTCAGCGCCACGAACCGAGCGCCTTCGATGTGGGCCGAGTCGTAGGCGGCGCGATTGCGATCGGCGTGGATGACGACGAGCGACGGCTCGCCCCAGTGCTCGTGGAGCCAGTCGGGCTGGACGAAGATCCCGAGCTGCGGTCCGGCCGGCTTGGCCGGCGCTTTCGGCGGGTTGGGGCTCTCGACGAGCGGCAACTCGGCGCGGGGCGTCCAGTCGCGCATCGACCCGTCGTAGATCCGGGGCCGGTGGCCGAGGAGGCGGGCCACGAAGTACAGGTGGCTGGCCCGGAGCCCGACGGTGCAGTAGGTCACGATCTGGCGCCCGTCGCCGGCGCCCGCTTCCGCGAACAACGCCGCCAGCCGATTCCGGTCGATGAACGCGCTCTGGATCCCGTCGAGGGCCGCGGGGCCGTTGGAGTACGTGGCGGTCCACGGGAGGTTACGGGCGTTGGGCAGGTGGCCGTAGCGCGGCATCCGCTCGACGTCGGTGGTGCCCGCGTATTCCTCGGGCGACCGGCCGTCGATGAACGCGACCCGGCTGTCGTTCAGATGGGCCGCCACCCACGTGGCGTCGACCACCAGATCGGTCCGCGGCTTCGGGTCGAGCTTGCCGCGGGCAATGGCCGGCGCGTCGGTGCTGAGGGCGTTCCCGGCCGCCTGCCACCCGGCCAGGCCGCCATCGAGGAGGGCAGCCTGGTCGCCGACCCCGAGGTAGTCGAGCGACAGGAAGGCCCGCGGGGTGCTCCACGCCTCGCCGTAGAGGATGACCCGCGACCGATTCGAGACGCCGACCGACTCGAAGACCGAGTCGAGGTGGGCCACCGGGGGCAGTTCGACGCCGGGCGCGGCGGTGGTCCAGAGGCTTTGGGCCGGCAGGAACCGGGCGCCCGGAATGTGGCCCTTGTCGTAGTCGGCCTTGGTGCGGGCCACGTGGAGCACCACCACGCCGGGGTCCTTGAGTCGGGACGCGAGCCAGGCCGGGGAGACCAGCAGGTCGGCCGCGGCGGCCACGGGCGTGGGGTACGAGTCGGTGGGCGCGAGGGGCGCGGCGGCCAGCGCCGCCAGGAACGTCAGCATGGGCAATCCTAGGGCTTCCGGTTAGGCGGCGTCGCGTCGGCGCGGCCGTCGAGATAGCGGGTGAACCAGTACGTCTGCCAGTCGAGGCTCTCGACCAGGTGTCGGGGCTCGCCGGTCCGCGTCTGGTTGTGGTTTTCGCGGGGAAAGATCACCAGTTCGGCCGGCTTGTCGAAGAGGCGGAGCGCCCGGAACCACTGCTCGGCCTGTTCCAGGGGCACCCGGAGGTCGTTTTCGCCGTGGAGGATCAGGATCGGCGTGGTGACGTTCTGGACGTACTTGAGGGGCGACCGGTCCCAGTAGAGGTCGAACCGCTGGAACAGGTGTCCGCCGAAGTCGGTGTCGTGCCCGAACGCGGCGTCGCGGGTGCCCTCGTCGGAAATGAAGTTGGAGATGCTCCGGAGCGTCACGGCGGCCTTGAACCGGTTGGTGTGGCCGACGATCCAGTTGGTCATGAAGCCGCCGTACGATCCGCCCGTTACGCCGAGGCGGGCCGGATCGATCCACGGATTGCCGGCCAGCACGTGGTCGACCCCGCGCATGATGTCGACGTAGTCCTTGCCGCCCCATTCGAGGGCGATGGCGCGCTGGAAGCGGTGGCCGTAGCCGGTGGAGCCGCGGGGATTGGTGAAGAACACCGCCCACCCGCGCGCGGCGTACACCTGGAACTCGTGGAACCAACCCACCCCGTACATCCCGGCCGGGCCGCCGTGGATCGACAGCACCATCGGGTAGCGTTTGGTCGAATCGAACCCGAGCGGCTTGACCAGGAACCCGTCGATCTCGAGTCCGTCGGCGCTCCGATAGGAGGTCCGCTCGACCGGCACCAGGGACAGCGTCGCCAGCAGCGAGTCGTTGGCGGCCGTGAGCCGCTGTTCATTGCCGCCGGTCAGGTCGGCCAGGAAGAGTTCGTCCAGGCTGGTGAAGTCGCTGGCCAGGTAGGCGATCCGTCCGGCCGTCGGGGAGACGGCCAGGCCCCGGACGATCCGGCTGCCGGTGGTGATCGGCTTGACGGTCCGGGTCGCCACGTCGAGCCGGAAAGCGTGGGCCTCGCCCCGCGTTTCGGCGGTGAAGTAGAGGGCCGCGCCGTTCTCTGCCCACATGAAGCCCTGCGGCGAGAGGTCCACGCTGGGGTAGAGCAGGGTGGACGGGCGGCCGCCGCCGGCCGGCGCGGTCCAGATCGCGCCGGGGTCGCCGTCCTTTTCCCGACCGATGAACCCGATCGTCTGGCCGTCCGGCGACCACCGCGGCGTGCCGTCCGGCCCGGCGTGATCCGAAATCCGGACCAGTTCGCCGCCCGTGGCCGGCACGGTCCAGACATCGCTGTTGTCGTTGCCGTCCGCTTCCTTGCCGGTCCGATTCGAGACGAACGCGATCCGGGTCCCGTCGGGCGACCACTGCGGGTCGCTGTCGTTCCAGGCGTCGCCGCTGGTGATCTGGGTGGCCCGGCCGGTGGTCACGTCGAAGACCCAGAGGTGATTCTTCCGGTCGTCGAACCAGCCGGTGTCGTTGAACTTGTATCGCAGCCCGGTGTAGTGGCGGGCGTCGCTCGGCGCGGGGCCGGAGCGCCGGTCGCTCGGACCGGTGCGGGACAGGCAGACCACCCGTCGGCCGTCCGGGGCCCAGGCGCAGCCGGACACGCCGTTAGGCAGGTTGCTGAGCCGTCGGGGCTCGCCCCCGGCCAGGGGCAGGAGGAAGAGCTGGGAGCGGGTGGACACGTCGTCGCCCGCCACGGGGCGGACCGAGGTGAACGAGAGGTGGCGGCCGTCGGGACTGAACGCCGGGGCCGAGGCGGAAGAGGGGCCGGCGGTGACCGGGCGCGGCGGCTCGCTCCGATCGACCGGCGCCATCCAGACCTCGGTCGTCCGCCGGTTCTGGGCCCGGTCGACCCGGGTCAGGGTGTACGCCACCATCCGGCCGTCGGGCGAAAAGGTCGGCTCGCCGACGAACCGGAAGTGATGGTAGTCCTCGGTGGTGATCGGCCGCTGGGCCGCCGCCGCCGTGGCGGCCAGCGCCAGGATCGACCCGATCAGGAATCCACGAGACGGCTTCGGCATGCGGCGACCGGGGTTGCTGGGGGGACGAAAACCGACATCGGAACGATAGCCCGACCTCACCCGGGTGTCATCGTCCCGCCATCCGGCCGCCGGAATCCGGTTAGGTGGGGTCCCGACATTGGGGGTGACCCCAACCTCGGAGGCGTCGGTGTTCGCGAATCTGATCGAATCAGGCCCCCGCTCGGAACGACGGGCGACCCAGGGAATCATCTCCCTCTGCTTTCATCTGGCGGTCGGCGTGGGCGCGGTGGAAGCCAGTCGGCGGGTGGTCGTGGCGGAGCCGGAGGGACCCCGGGTGGACACGACGCTGTTCGTGCTGCCCGAACGGCCCCGGGTCGAGACGGCGCCGGCGGCACCGACCGCGCCGGGTCCGGTGGGGCCCAGCGACCCGATCGTGATCGCGGCGCCGGTGGTCGATCCGGTCGGGATTCCGCCGATCGAAGCCGGGCCGGCCATCGACCCCCGCCGATTCGTGCTCGCGCCGGTGGCACCGCCCTGCGCGGAGTGCGGCGGATCGGGCCCGCCGGCCGCCACGGTCTTTACCGAAGCAACCGTCGACGAGCCGGTGGCCGTGGTCAGTCAGCCCGCGCCCGAGTTCCCGCTGTTGCTGCGGACCGCCGGCGTGGCGGGAGTCGCGACGATCGAGTTCGTGGTGGACACCGCGGGGCTGGTGGAAGCCGGATCGATTCGGGTCCTGGACGCGACCCATCCGTCATTCGGCGAGAGTGCCCGGACCGCCATCGAACGGTCCCGATTCCGGCCGGCGACGGTCAAGGGGCTTCCGGTCCGACAACTGGTCCGGCAGGCCGTCCGGTTCCGGATCGGCTGACGGACGGAGGGGGCGGGCGGGTGCCCGCCCCCGGAGCCGGTCGCTAGAAGAAGAGGAAGGCCGGCGGCGCCATTCCGTTCTTCCGGAAGTTGGCGACCACCTGACCGGCGGTCCACATGGTGTGCTGGTTCAACTCGTCCCAGACCTGCCAGCGCGGGATGAAGTTGCCGAAGAACTTGACCTGCACGTCCCGGTCGGCGTCGGGCTGATCGGCCAGGAGC
>JAEUJH010000337.1 GCA_016794825.1 Gemmatimonadota bacterium | reverse complement strand
CCTCAAGATCCAGGTCAGCGCGGAGCCGCCGGCGCCACCCCCGCCGCCGCGGCGCCAGCCGGTGGCGCCGCCGCCCGCCGCGTCGACCGACGACCTGTTCGCGCCGCCCGCCCGGACCTCCACGGGCCCGGTCCCGCCGCCCGCGCCGACGCCGGCGCCGGTGGTGCAGAGCAACGTCGGCCGGATCGGGGGGCAGACCGGGGGGAACCTCCCCGCGGTGGGCCGGAACGACCCCTGTCCGTGCGGATCCGGCAAGAAATACAAGAAGTGCCACGGAGCCGGTGCCTGACCGGCCGGGGCTGGAGTGATCCAGGCCCCGATTTGCGCCATTTCGGTTGCTCCGCCCCATGCCGGCCGCCTTAAGTTGGGGCCGTGTCGACCCGTCCCGATCCGTCCCCCTCCGCCGATCGTCCTCGCGAACGGCTGGCCCGTCATGGGCCGGCCGCATTGACGACCGCCGAGTTGCTCGCCATTCTGTTAGGTACGGGTCGGGCGGGGCATGCCGTCGAAGCCGTTGCCGAGTCGATTCTTCGGGGGGCTGACGGCTCCCTGCGGCGCTTGGTGCGCCAGCCATTGGGCCAGTTGCGGCGGGTGGCGGGGGTCGGTGGAGCCAAGGCCGGTCGGGTGGCGGCGGCGCTCGAATTGGGCCGGCGTTTGGCCCGGGAGGAGCGGCCGGTCCGGGTCCGAATTCGGACCCCGGAGGACGTGGTCCGGCTCCTGGTCGACCGACTCCGGGACCTCGAGGTGGAGGAGTTCCACGTCGTGGCCCTGTCAGCGCAGCGGGACGTCCTGAAGGACCTGCTGGTGTCGCGGGGGGTACTGACCGGATCGCTGGTCCACCCGCGGGAAGTGTTTCGACCGGCCATTGCCGAGGCGGCGGCCGGCATCATCGTGGTCCACAACCATCCCAGCGGCGACCCCACTCCGTCGCCCGAGGATCGGGCGGTGACGGGCCAATTGACGGCGGCGGGGACGGTGCTTGGCATTCCGGTCCTCGACCATGTGATCGTGGCGGGAGACCGGTGGATGAGCTTCGCGAGTCAGGGCCTGCTGTGACCGAAACGCTCCTCGCCCCGGGCGCGGCCGAGCTGCGCGCCGCGCTCGCCCGCCACGCCGACCGACTCGACACCGACCTGATCGAGCGGGCCCTCAAGTTCAGTTCGTCCGCCCACCGCGGCCAGAAGCGGATGTCGGGCGAGGAGTTCGTCTCCCACAGCATCGCGGTGGCCACCATCCTGGTCGGCCAGCTGCTCGATTCGACGTCCATTGCCGCGGCGCTCCTCCACGACGTGGTCGAGGACGCCGAGGTGAGCGTCGACGACATTGCCGCGGAGTTCGGCCCGGAAGTGGCCGGGCTGGTCGACGGGCTCACCAAGATCTCCCACCTGACCTTCCGGTCTCGGGCCGAAGAACAGGTCGAGAACTACCGGAAGCTGCTGCTCTCGATCGCCAAGGACGCCCGGGTCATCATCATCAAGCTGGCCGACCGGCTCCACAACATGCGGACCCTGGAGCATCTCCCGCCGGATCGGCGGGAGCGGATCGCCACCGAAACGCGGGAGATCTACGCCCCGCTGGCGCATCGATTCGGGATGGCCGGGGCCAAGGCCGAACTCGAGGACCTGGCGTTCAAGTTCCTGGAGCCGGAGGAGTACGTCGCGCTGGTCCGGAAGGTGGCCGAGAAACGGGCGGAGCGAGAGGCCCGGATCGAGGCGTTCCTGAAACCGCTCCAGGAGGAGATGACCAAGGCCGGCATTGCCGAGGCGGAGGTCACCGGCCGGCCCAAGCACCTGTGGTCGATCTACCAGAAGATGCGGAAGCGGGGCACGCCGTTCGAGCAGGTCTACGACATGATGGCGCTGCGGATCATCGTGCCGTCGGTCCCGACCTGCTATCACGTGCTCGGCATCATCCACCACAACTGGACCCCGGTGCAGGAGCGGATCAAGGACTACATCGCCTCGCCGAAATCGAACGGCTACCAGTCGCTCCACACCACCATCTTCGGCCCGAAGGGCCAGCTCTACGAAGTCCAGATCCGGACGCCGGAAATGCACCGGACGGCGGAGTTCGGCATCGCGGCCCACTGGCTGTACAAGACCGACAAATCCCGCCGGGACGAACTCGATCAGCACTTCGAGTGGTTCCGGCAGTTGCTCGAACTGCAGCAGGACGCTCACAGCCAGGAGGAGTTCCTCGAGTTCCTGAAGCTCGACCTCTACCAGGACGAGATCTTCGTCTTCACCCCGCAGGGCGACGTCAAGCAGATGCCCAAGGGGGCCACGGCCATCGACTTCGCGTTCCACGTCCACACCGAGGTCGGGGTCCGGTGCCAGGGGTGCAAGATCAACGGGCGGATCGCGCCGCTCCATCGGGAACTCCGGAACGGCGACACGGTCGAGATCCTGACCTCGCCATCGGCGCGGCCCAGCCGCGACTGGCTCAGCCACGTTCGGACCGGCCGGGCGCGGCAGAAGATCAAGCAGTGGGTCCGGCACGAGGAAGAGACCGTCAGCGTCGGGCTCGGCCGCGACATCCTGGCGCGGGAGGTCAAACGCCGGCGGCTGACGACCCCGGACCCGGCCGCCCTCGAGCGCGCCGCCCGGACCCTCGGCCTGCCCGATGCCCACGGCCTCGAGGCGTCGATCGGCCGGGGTGACCTGGCCATCGGCACGGTCATGCGGGCGCTCTACCCGGATCTGACGGAGGAGGACCTCCAGGAGCCGAAGCCCACGGTCTTTGGCCGGATGCTGAACCGGATCCGGCTCGGGCGCGGGATCAAGATCCAGGGCGTGGACGGACTCCTCGTCCGCTACGCCCAGTGCTGCCAGCCGGTGCCCGGCGACACCGTGGTCGGCTACGTGACCCAGGGTCGCGGCATCTCGATCCATCGGGTCGACTGTCCCAACCTGCTCACGCTCCAGGAGGGCGACCGGCGGGTCGAGATCGACTGGCAGGAGCAGGAGGGCGAGTCGTTCGCGGTCCGGCTGGTGCTCAACGCCGAAGACCGCCGCGGCCTCTATGCCGACATCCTCCAGGCGGTGGCGCAGACCGGGACCAACGTGCGTCGAGCCGACCTCCACACCAAGGACGGCACGGCGTTCGGAACCATCTTCGTCGAAGTCGACAACCTGACCCACCTCGCCAAGGTGCTCCGCGGCATTCGGCGGGTCAAAGGCGTGGTGTCGATCGACCGCCGCGAAATTCCCGCGGGCTGACCGTTTTCCCCGTCGTCACTCTCTCCGAGGTTGCCTGTGCCCAATCGCTGGTTGCTCAAGACCGAGCCGTCGACCTACTCGTACGACCACCTCGAGCGCGACAAGCGATCGGTCTGGGATGGGGTGTCCAATCCGGTGGCCCTCAAGCACCTCCGCTCGATGGCCGCGGGCGACGAATGCCTCATCTACCACACCGGCGACGAGAAGCGGGTGGTGGGGATCGCCAAGGTCGTGTCGGCCGCGTATCCGGATCCCAAGCAGAAAGACCCCCGACTGGTGGTGGTCGACCTCGCGCCGGGCCGGCGCCTGACGCGACCGGTAACCCTGGCGGAGATCAAAGCCGACGACCAGTTCGCCGGATGGGAGCTGGTCCGGGTGCCGCGGTTGTCGGTCATGCCGGTGCCCGACGCCCACTGGAAGCGGATCCTCGACTGGTCGTGAACGGGGGGCCGGGCGCCGGGCCGCCGGCCCCGGTGCCCGTTTGCAGGGCGGGGCTGGACCCCGAATAAACGCCGATATAGGTTTCCCGCCCTTATGCCGCGCTTCGACGTCCAGGCCCCGTTCGTTCCCGCTGGCGATCAGCCCGCCGCCATCGCGGCGCTGACCGAGGGGCTCGTCCGCGGCGACAAATACCAGACGCTCCTGGGCGTCACCGGGTCCGGCAAGACGATGACGCTGGCCCACGTGCTCGCCAACTACGGCAAGCCGACGCTGGTCCTCTCGCACAACAAGACCCTCGCGGCGCAGCTCTACGGCGAACTCAAGCAGTTCCTGCCGAACAACGCGGTCGAGTACTTCGTTTCGTACTACGACTACTACCAGCCGGAAGCCTACGTCCCGTCGACCGACCTCTACATCGAAAAAGACGCCTCGATCAACGAGGACATCGAGTCGCTGCGGCTGCGGGCCACGTCGAGTCTGATGGAACGCGACGACGTGGTCATCGTCGCCACCGTCAGCGCCATCTACGGCCTCGGCGACCCGGCCACTTATCGGCGGAACATGTTCACGCTGGCTCGGGGCGCCGAGCGGGGCCGCGATTCCATCCTGGCGGATCTGGTGGCCATCCAGTACAACCGGAACGACGTCTCCTTCGACCCCGGCACCTTCCGGGTCCGGGGCGACACGGTCGAGATCTTTCCGGCCTACGAGGAACAGGCGGTCCGGGTCGAACTGTGGGGCGACACGATCGAGCGGATCTCCAAGATCCACCCGGTCACCGGCAAGACCATTGCCCAACTCGAGCAGTGCGCCATCTGGCCGGCCACGCAGTACGTCACCGAACGGCCCATGGTGGAACGAGCCGTCCGCCTGATCAGGGCGGAGTTGGCGGAGCGGCTGGCGGAGTTCCGGGCCGCGGGCAAGCTGCTCGAGGCGCAGCGGCTCGAGTCGCGGACCAGCTTCGACATCGACATGCTGCTCGAGATCGGGACCTGCCCCGGCATCGAGAACTACTCCCGGCCGCTGTCGGGCCGCCAGGCGGGCGAGCGGCCGGCCTGCCTGCTCGACTATTTCCCCGCCGACTACCTGGTGGTGGTCGACGAGTCGCACGTCACCATCCCGCAGATCGGCGGGATGTACAACGGCGACCGGGCCCGGAAGGGCACCCTGGTCGAGTACGGCTTCCGACTGCCGAGCGCGCTCGACAACCGGCCCCAGACCTTCGACGAATTCATGTCGCTGGTGCCGCAGATGATCTTCGTCTCCGCCACCCCGGGCGATTTCGAACTGAGCCAGTCCGAGGGGCGGGTGGTGGAGCAGATCATCCGGCCCACCTTCCTGGTCGACCCCGAGGTGCAGGTCCGCCCGGTCAAGGGCCAGGTCGACGATCTCCTCGGCGAAATTCGCGAGCGGGTCAAGAAGCGGGAACGGGTGTTGGTGACGACGCTGACCAAGCGGATGTCGGAAGATCTGACCGACTACCTTCAGCAAGTCGGGATCCGGGTCCGCTACCTCCACTCGGACATCGACGCCATCGAGCGGATGGAAATCCTCCGCGGTCTCCGGCTCGGCGACTTCGACGTGCTGGTCGGGATCAACCTGCTTCGAGAAGGGCTCGACCTGCCGGAGGTGTCCCTGGTCGCGATCCTCGACGCCGACAACGAGGGGTTCCTCCGGAGCGATCGGTCCCTGATCCAGACGGTGGGCCGCGCGGCCCGGAACGCCAACGGACTCGGGATCCTCTACGCCGACTCGATCACCGGCTCGATGCGTCGGGCGCTCGACGAAATGGACCGGCGCCGGAAGCGGCAACTGGCGCACAATGCCAAGTTCGGCCTGACCCCGACGTCGATCGTCAAGTCGCACGAGCAGGTCAAGCTCGCCACCTACGTGGCCGACGCGCGGAGCGAAAAGCCCGCCAAGGACAAGAAGGCCGTGGCGCCCGACCTGCGCGATCCGGCCGCGCGCGCCAAGGCCATGCAGGCGCTCGAACGGCAGATGCGCGAGGCCGCCGCCAACCTCGAGTTCGAACTGGCGGCCATGTTGCGCGATCAGTTGAACGAACTGCGGGCGCTCGAGGCGGGCAACGTGGTGCGTTCCGGTGCCTCCAGTGGCGGCACGTCCACCCGGCGCTTTGCCCGCCGCGGCCGGGGCTGAGATGCGGGCCCTTCTCTCGGAATCGGAACTGGTCGGCTACGGCGAGCGGCTCGGGTCGGCGCTCTCGTCCGGCGAAGTGCTCTGGCTCGAGGGCGACCTGGGCGCCGGCAAGACGACGCTGGTCAAGGCCGTCGTGCAGGGCCTCGGCGCCGACCAGGGCGCTACCAGTCCGACGTATGGGCTCGTGCATCGCTACGAGGGGCGCCGCGGGCCGATCTACCATGTCGACTGCTACCGCCTGGACGGTGGCGACGAGGGTCGCGACCTCGATTGGGAAGGCCTCGGCCGGGGCGACGTCCTGCTGGTCGAGTGGCCGGAGCGGGCCGGACCGTGGGCCCTGCCGCCGAGCCGCCGGATCCGACTCGAACACGCGGAGCAGCCCGACCGTCGGTGGGTGGAGGAGGTGGCGTGCTGATCCTCGCGGTCGACGCCAGCACCGATCGGCTCTCGATCGCGGCTGGGCAGACTGGTGGCCGGATGGCGGTTCGAGCGGCCGAGGGCGCCCGTCGCCACGCCGGCCTCCTCGTGCCCCTGGCCCTCGAGGCGCTTGGCGAACTCGGCGCCGACCTCAACGACATCGGGGCCCTGGCGGTGGCGGACGGGCCGGGCAGCTTTACCGGACTCCGGGTGGCGGCGGCGTGGGCCAAGGCCATTGCCCGGGTCAGGGGAGTGCCGCTCTGGACCGCGTCCACCTTGCAGGTGCGGGCGACGGCCGCCGAGGCGCCGGGTGCGCTGGTCCTGGGAGTCCACTCGGCGCTGCGCGGAGAGTGGTACGTTGGGGGCTATCGGTTCGGGTCGGCGGGTCAGATCGTCACCGAGCTGGTCCCGATCGTCATGGCGCCAGGCAGCCCGGCGCTGCTCCAGCTCGAACCGGCGGCCGTCGTCGGCGACGGCGCGGCCGCCGCGGTGGCGGCCGCGTTGGGTCGGTCGTGTCGGGTCGTTGGTCCGCCCAATGGACTGCCGGAGGCTGCTCGGTTGATTGGTTTGATCGGCCGTTCCGGTGGGGCCACCCGGATCGCCGACCCCGCCACTTGGGAGCCGATCTACGGCCGGCCCGCCGAAGCCCAGGCCAAATGGGAGCGAGAACATGGCCGAGCCCTACCGGATCCGGCCGGCGCACCCGGCTGACCTCCCGGCCATCGCCGCGGGCGAGCGGGAGTGCTTTTCGGATCCCTGGAGCCAGGGGAGCATCGCCGAACTGTTCAATAATGAGACGGTTCTCGGCCTGGTGGCGGAGTCCGGGGGGTCGGATTCACGCCTTGCAGGATACGTCTTTGCACGGGCAATCGCGGGGGAAGGCGAAATTCTGAACATCGCCGTTCTGCCGGCCGATCGCGGCCGTGGGGTGGGGGGGCAGCTGCTGGACCGGGTCCTGGGCGATCTGGACGGGCGGGGGGTCGGATCGGTGTTTCTGGAGGTCCGGGAGTCGAACGAAGCGGCCCGACGGCTCTATCTTGCCCGGGGCTTTCGGCCGGTTGGGCTTCGGACGGATTATTACCGGAAGCCGCGCGAAAACGCCCTGGTCCTGCGGCGGGAACTGAAATCGACCCTGAATTGATACAATTGCCGTAAGTTTGGTTTTATGAACGTCTTAGGTCGTGTCTAGGTTGCCGAGGTCCGCGTCGGTATCGACTTTCGAATCGAGGAGAATCCCATGAGCCGCAGTTTGAACAAAGTGACCCTGATCGGCAACCTCGGGGCCGACCCCGAAGTCCGGAGCACCAACAATGGTGGCCGGGTGGCCACCCTGTCCGTGGCCACCAGCCGGCGGTGGAAGAACCAGAGCGGGGAAAACCAGGAAAAGACGGAGTGGCATAGGGTTGTCCTCTGGAACAACAAGGGCTCAAATCTTGCCGACATCGCCGAGCGGTACTGTAAAAAGGGCGACAAGGTCTACGTCGAAGGGAGCATCGAGTACCGGAGCTGGCAGGACCGGGAAGGGCAGACTCGGTATACCACCGAGATCACGGCCCGGGAGTTGATCCTGCTTTCCGGACGAGGTGGTCCCGACGGCGAGTCGTTCTCGCCCCCGAAGGCGAGTGCTGCGGCCTCCGCGCCGCAGAAATCGGAGTCCTTCGATGACTTCCCGGAGGCGCTTGATGCCGAGGATGACGATCTTCCGTTCTAAGATTTCGCTGGCGTTCTTGATGCTGGGGGCGGCCGCGGTGCCTTTCTCCGCGGCCGTGTCCCAGGCGGCTTCCAAGCCGACCACCTACACGGTCAAGCCCGGCGACACACTCTTCTCGATTGCCCGTCAGCTCCTGGGCGATCAGTCCCTGTGGGGCCAGATCTACCGGCTCAACAAGGACGCCATTCCCGATCCTCAGCACATCCGGCCCGGTCAGGTCCTCAAGATCGAGATTCCGGACGGCGCAGCCGCGCCGGCCCCGGCCAATCCGGTCGCCGAAAAGCCGGTTGCCGAAAAGCCGGCCGCCGAAAAGCCGGTCCAGGAACCCGTGGCCAAGCCGGCCGCGCAGGAGCCGCCCCGGCAGCAGGAGGTCACCCTCCCGACGCCTCAGCCGGAGCGCCGGCCGGTGGTGGTCGAGCCCGACTACGGTCAGGAGCCGGCCCAGGGCGACTCGCTCTTTGCCCGGCGGAAGGGTCTCGATGCCCGCTCCGCGCTGCGGACCTATCGCGAGCAGCCGTACCGGCCGCTCCGGAAGGGTGAGTTCTTCGCCGCCGGCTACCTGACCGAGGGTCAGGCGCTTCCGTTCGGCAAACTCCTCGGCGCGGTCACGCCCCAGCAGATCCGGAACCTGAGCGAGCGGGCCACGGCCACCCTGTACACCACCGTCGCGGTGGAAGGTCCGGGCGGCGCCAAGTACGAGGTCGGCGACTCCCTGCTCGTCGTCCAGCTCTTCCTCGGTCCCGACGGCTTCGGCGAGGTCGTCTACCCGACCGGCATGGTCCGGGTCACCGGTCAGAGTGGCGATCAGACGCTGGCCACCGTCGTCTCGGTCTTTGGGCCGATCCGGAACGGGCAGCTCACGATTCCCGCCGAGAAGTTCTCCGACGGGGGCACGTCGCGGGCGCAGCCGGTCCAGAACGGGATCGTCGGCAAGGTCCTGGCCCAGCGCGGCACCCGGGAACTCAAGCATCCCCAGAACTACCTTTTCATCGACAAGGGCAAGTCGGATGGCGTGGCCCGGGGCGACGTCTTCGAGGTCCGTCGCGACCCGAGCCCCCGAATGGGTGCTTCCGACACGGTCGACGAGCTGATGGCGGTGCTCCAGGTGGTTCATGTCCGCGATCGGAGCGCCACGGTCAAGGTGCTCAACGTCATCTCGCCGGACATTCCGCCGGGCACCCGGGTGGTCCAGGTCGGCAAGCTGCCGAACTGATTCCGGACGACGCCTAACAAGCTGGATCGAGCGGGGCCGTTCCCACGGCCCCGCTTCGTTTTATCTTGTGGGCTGTCAACGTTTGGGCCCGTCGGGCGTCTCCCCCCGCCAGGCGTGCCCATCCCACCCGAAGGAGAGTGGATGCTCTTCGTGCTCCAAGCCCCCTCGCTGGTACCCCAATCCGTCTGGCAGCTGCTCCAGTTGGCCACGCCCGCGACCCTCGCGGTGCTCGCGGTGACGGCCGTGCTCTCGCTCTTTTCCTGGTTCGTGATCGCGATGAAGTGGTGGCAGTTTCGCCGGCTGCGGGGCCAGGCCAACCGCTTCTTCCAGGCCCTGGAGGGCGCCCCGCGCCTGCCGGACGCCTATCGGGTGGCCATGAAGCTGCCGACCTCGCCGTTCAACCGGATTTTTCGGGAGGCGATGAGCTTCCACAACGACCTGGCGCCGGGCGTCCACCGCGAGGGTGGCGCCGACAAGGCGAGTCTGACCACGACCCAGCTCGAGGCCTTCAAGATGGTCCTCGGCAAGGAGGTCGGGGCGGAACGGGACCAGGCCGGGCGGCTGGTCAGTTCGCTCGCCACGATCGGGAGCGTGAGCCCGCTCCTCGGGCTCCTCGGCACCGTCCTCGGCGTCATGCACGCCTTCCTCGGGATGGGGCAGAAGGGGAGCGGCAACATCGCCGCGGTGGCACCGGGCATTGCCGAGGCGCTGATCACGACCGTGGCCGGCATCGCCGCCGCCATTCCGGCGCTGATGGCCTATAACTACTTCGCGGGGAAGACCGCCCAGTTCGAGGGAGACCTGGACGGCTTTGCCAACGGCCTGGTCGGCTGGATGGCCCGGGAGGGGTGGCTCTGATGGCCGGCACCGGGTTGGGCATGGG
>JAEUJH010000287.1 GCA_016794825.1 Gemmatimonadota bacterium | reverse complement strand
GATCATCTCGCGGAGAGCGGCCTTGGTGGAGATGTCGACGCAGCGGGCGCTGTCCGGCTTGACGCCAGGCTTCCCTTCGAGCAAGCCCGGGATTTCCCGGAACTGGCGCCGCACTTCCTCCACCATGCCCTGGGCGGCGCGGCCGACCGCGGTCATGGTCGCGGCCCCGACGTAGAACGGCATGACACCGCCGACGAACAACCCGATGACGACCATCGGATCGATCAGGTCGAGGCCGGTGAGACCGACCGCGGAGGTATAAGCGGCAAACAGGGCCAGCGCCGTGAGGGCCGCGGACCCGATGGCGAAGCCCTTGCCGATGGCGGCCGTGGTATTGCCGAGGGCGTCGAGTCCGTCGGTGATTTTCCGGACGTCCTTGCCGAGGTGGCTCATTTCGGCGATCCCGCCCGCGTTGTCCGAAATGGGGCCGTAGGCGTCGACCGTCATGGTCACGCCCACGGTGGCCAGCATGCCGACCGCGGCGATCGAGATCCCGTACAATCCAGCGGAGGTGAACGCGACGTAAATGGCGCCGCAGATCAGGAGAACCGGGATGATGCAGGACTGCATCCCGACCGCGAGGCCCGCGATGATGTTGGTGGCGGGTCCGGTCTTCGACGACTCGGCGATCCGCTCGACCGGCTTGGACGAGGTGTAGTACTCCGTGACCAGGCCGATGGCGATACCGGCCACGGTGCCGGCCAGGACCGACCAGAAGGGCCCGTACGCAGGATAGACCGCCCCGGCGTCGCCCGTCATGCCAAGCGGCATCATCCCGGTCAGGATGTAGGCGAAGACCAGGAAGAGACCGGCGGCGATAAAGGTGACGAGTCGGAGCGCGCTGGCGGGGTTCCCGCCGGCAAGAAGCCGCATGGTGAAGATCCCGATGAGGGAGGCCAGCAACCCGGCCGCCGTGTAGGCGACGGGGAGGAGCATGGCCGTCATCCGGTTGCCGTCGGGGATCAGCGTGGAGGTCGCCGCAAGGGCGACCGTGGCGATGATGGCACCGACGTAGCTCTCGAAAATGTCGGCGCCCAGCCCGGCCACGTCGCCGACGTTGTCACCGACGTTGTCGGCGATGGTGGCGGGGTTCCGCGGGTCGTCCTCGGGGATGCCGGCCTCGACCTTGCCGACCAGGTCGGCGCCGACGTCGGCCGCCTTGGTGTAGATCCCGCCGCCGACTCGGGCGAACAGCGCGATGGACGACGCGCCCATGGCGAAGCCGGAGATGATCTCCGAGAAGAGCTTGGCGTTGGTCGTGGCTTCCTCGGCTCCGATGAACCGGAAGACGATCGCGATGCCGGCGAGCCCGAGGGACGCGACGGCCAGGCCCATGACCGCGCCGCCATTGAAGGCCATCCGCAGGGCCGGCGCCTGGCCGGTGGAGCGGGCGGCTTCGGCCGTCCGGACGTTGGCCTTGGTGGCGCCCTGCATGCCGATCCAGCCGCTGGCGATGGAGCAGAGCCCGCCGAAGATGTAGGCAATGCCGGTCTTGGCGTCGATGGCCCAGGACAGGAGCAGGGCAACG
>JAEUJH010000279.1 GCA_016794825.1 Gemmatimonadota bacterium | reverse complement strand
GCCAGGGTGCCGGCCCAGTCGCTGACGAATCCGAGCGCCGGATGAGCCGGCACCAGGAGTCCGGGTTCGGGTGACGTCAGGGCCTCGAGCCCGGTCAGCGCGTGCGCGAGCGCGACCCCGCACCAGCCGGCCGCCCAGAGCCACAGGAACTGGCGCCGATCGTGCCGGAACAGGGCGTAGTGGGCAACCGCGAAGACCACCGCGAGGAGGGCCTGCGTCGCCTGTTGGCCGACGAAGGCAACGACGTCTGGGCGCATCGCGAGAACGGGGTACCTGGCGAGGAGGAACGGTAAGATAGCGCTACGCGACCGGGTCTCGCTGCTCGACCGTTCGCGCCCTCCATGCCACTCCGCACCGGGGACTCCGGCGCGGAGTCGGGGCCGTCAGTCGGGCTGATCCGGAGCCAGGCTCGTCACCCGAGCGGGCCAACACCGAGCACCCCGGCCAGGCCGAACGCCACCGTGAGGGCCACGGGGATCAGCAGCATCCCGATGAACCCGGCCACGGCCGCCTGCTCGAGTCGGGTCCGATCGCGCCAACCGCCCGTGGCCATGATGAACGCGCTCCGGCCCAGGAACCAGGCCGGCGCCAGCACCAGGAGCACCAGCGGCGATCGGAGGTACCAGGCCGTCGGGAGGAACAGGAGGATCGCTGAGGCGATCATCAGGGCGTACACCGGCGCGATCCGCTCCCGACCGAACCGGATCGTGAGGCCACGCTTGTCGGTGGCCTGATCGGCTTCGAAGTCCGGAAACTCCCGGATCATCTTGAGCGCCGGAAGCGCCACGAACCACGGGAGCGAGACGATCAACGGGAACCAGTCGGCGCCCCGCTGGACGTAATAGGCCCCGAACACGACGAGCCCCTGACCGACGGCGATGAACAGTTCCCCGAGCCCGCGGTACGACGCGCGAATCGGCGGGGCGGTGTAGAACCAGCCGATGAAGACGGCCAGTACGCCGAGCGGAATGGTCAGCGGACCGGTGCCCAACCGGAGCGGCAGGAGCAGGCCCACGGGAATTGCCAGGAGGAAACAGACGATCGCGGCGATCAGCGCGTGACGGCGGGGAATCAATCCCTTCACGAGGATCCGGGTTCCGCCGGTCGTGGTGACGCCGACATGGTCGTCGCCCCCGATCCGGGTGGCGTTGGCGCGGTCGTTGTCGTAGTCGAAGTACTCGTTGCCGATGTACGTCCCGTTGGTCAGGAGGTAGAGTGCCCCGAGCGAAACCCAGAACACCGGCCAGTCGAGCGGGCCACCGGCCCACCAGGCCAGGACGGTTCCGAGGGCAAACGGCAACAGGTTGGCGAGATGCTTCGGAAGTTCCTGGATGGCCACCCAGGCTCGGAGCGTGGTGCCGAGGGCTCGGGTGCCCGGAAGGGTCAGGGTATCGGTCGACATGGTGCCTCGCAGGTTCGGCGACCTGCGCCGAGCCTAGCGAGGCGGGGCTGAAAGCGGGATGAACGGCGGTTGAAGGGGGTGAGAGGCAGCCTCACCCCCAGCGGA
>JAEUJH010000275.1 GCA_016794825.1 Gemmatimonadota bacterium | reverse complement strand
CGTCTAACAAATGTTTTGCAACAGACGGCCGCCCGAACCTCCGGCTTGCCAAGTCGCGGCCGCGCCCCGATGTTGATCGATGGACGGCGCGGCCGCTCAGCTCCCCGTGGCGGCCGCAGTTGAAAACGATCCGTTAGGCCGAAAGCCACTGACATCTGCTAACCATCCGAGACTTTTGGCGATCCACGACCGGCCTAGCGAAGGCGGGCCTCATACTGGCCGCCCTGGCGGCTGTCGCAAACCTCGGCTCCTATGTCGGGTTGTCGATGAACGGCCTGGGGAGCCCGCTCGTCATGCTGCACCTCGCCACGATGGCCCTCGGTGGACACCCAAATCCGGCCACTGATCGACACCTGAAAACCGGCCACCACGGGTCGGAGCGACTGAGGCGTTGACCGCGGCGGGGGAACCCCGGTTCCTCTGCCGTCATGAGCAACGTCTTGAGCGACACTACCCAGCAGCAGGTTCTGGCCTTGGGGCGCCTGGGATGGCCCCTGCGGCGCATCGAGCAGACCACCGGGGTCCGGCGCGAGACCGCGAGCGCCT
Organism: Gemmatimonadota bacterium; assembly: GCA_016794825.1. Classification (GTDB taxonomy): domain Bacteria; phylum Gemmatimonadota; class Gemmatimonadetes; order Gemmatimonadales; family GWC2-71-9; genus SHZU01. Next base: position 2,551 of record JAEUJH010000275.1, on the reverse strand, counting down.
ACCTCAAGGCCGCCGGCATCGCGGTCCGGCGGCGGGGCGGCCGGCCCCGGGTCTGGCCGCCGCCAAATCCGGCCACCGCGCCGGCGGTGTCCACCGACCCGGCGTCGCCCGCGGGTGACCCGCCGCCGGGGCGGGCCCCGACCGCGAGCGCGTGTGAGCCCTTTCGGGAGGTGATCGCCGACGCCCTCGATCGGGGCCGGAACGCGATGGCGATCTGGCAGGACCTGGTCGATGACCACGGCTTCCCCGGCCGCTATGCCAGCGTCCGGCGGTTCGTGCGGCAGCTCCGCCGGGCGGCGCCGGTCGAGGCCCGGGTCGTGATCACGACCGCCCCGGGGGAAGAGGCGCAGGTCGATTACGGCGAGGGGCCGATGGTCCGGGACCGGGCCACGGGGAAGTATCGCCGGACCCGGCTGTTCGTCTTCGCCCTCGGGTATTCGCGCAAGGCGGTGCGCTTCCTCGTGGAGCGGTCCAGCGCCCAGGTCTGGGCCGAGCTCCACGAACGGGCCTTCCGGCGGCTCGGGGGCACCGTGCGGGTGGTGGTCCTCGACAATCTCCGCGAAGGCGTCCTCACGCCCGATGTGTACGACGCCGCGCTCAATCCGCTGTATCGCGACGTGCTGGCGCACTATGGCGTGGTGGCGCTCCCCTGTCGGGTCCGCGACCCCGATCGCAAGGGCAAGGTCGAAGCCGGGATCGGTCACACCCAGCGGACGCCCCTCAAGGGGCTGCGCTTCGAGACCCTGGAGGCCGCCCAGGCCTACCTCGACCGCTGGGAGACCCGGTGGGCGGATACCCGGATCCACGGGACGACCAAGCGTCAGGTCGCCGCCATGTTTGCCGAGGAGCAGCCGGCCCTCGGTCCGCTGCCGCTGGAGCCGTTTCGCTACTACCGCTTCGGGCAGCGCACGGTCCATCTCGATGGCTGCGTCGAAGTCGAGGCGGCGTACTACGGGGCGCCCCCCGGCTGGATCGGGCAGCGGGTCCAGGTCCAGTGGAACGCCCTCCACGTCCGGCTGCTCGATCCCAAGACCGGCCAGCTGCTCCGCGAACACGTGCGCACGACCCGGGGCGCGCATCGGATCCGCGACGAGGACCGGCCGGCCCGCACCCCGCCCACCACCGTCACCCTGCTGACGCGGGCCCACGGGGCCGGCCACCACCTCGGGGTGCTCTGCACCCATATCCACCAGCACGAGGGGATCGCCGCCGTGCGGCGGATCCAGGGGGTCCTGGCCCTGGCCAAACGCTTCGGCCCGGCCCTCGCGGACGAGGCCGCGCAGGCGGCCCTGGCGCTGGGCGTCCCCAGCTACCGCTTTCTCCGCCGCTATCTCGAACGGCGCCCGCCCCTGGCGGTCACCCTGCGCCAGGTCGATCCGCTCATTCGGCAGCTCACTCGCTATCGCGATCTCATTGACCACGTCACCCGAGGCACCCCATGAATCTCGTCGAACTCCACCACGCCCTCCGCCAACTCCGCCTGTCCGGGATGGCGGACGTCCTCGAGGTCCGGCTCCGCCAGGCGCAGACCGAGCGGCTGCCCCCGCTCGACCTGGTCGCCGCGCTGGTCGGGGACGAACTCCTCCGCCGCCAGGATCGCCTCCTCGCCCGTCGGCTCACGCAGGCCCGCTTTCGGGACCCGGACCGCTCGCTCGACGCCTTCGACTTCGACTTCAACAAGAAGCTCAATCGGGCGCTGATTCACGAACTCGCCACCGCCCGCTTCGTCGCCCAGCGGGAGGATGTCCTCTTCCTCGGCCCGCCCGGGACCGGCAAGAGCCACTTGGCCCAGGCCATCGGCCGGGCCGCGATTCAGCAGGGCCACCGCGTCGTGTACCGCGAAGTCCACACCCTGCTCGAGGAACTGGCCGACGCCACGCTCGACGGGACCCGGAAGACGTACCTCGCCGAGCTGGCGAGCGTCCCGCTCCTGATTCTCGACGACCTCGGCATGCGGAAGCTGCCCCACACGGCCGCCGAAGACTTGCTCGAGCTCGTCATGCGCCGGTACGAGCGGGCCTCGACCCTGCTGACCTCCAACCGGCCGGTGGACGACTGGGGCAAACTGCTGGGGGACACGGCGGCGGTGACGGCGCTCCTCGATCGGCTCCTCCACCACGCCCATGTGCTCAAGTGCGGCCCCCGGAGCTGGCGGACCAAAGTGGCCACTGACTTGCGCACCGACCCCGCGGCGCGGTAAATCCTTCACCAGTCTCGGTCGTATGCCCGTGGTGGCCGGTTTTGACTGTCGACGTGGTGGCCGGATTTGAGGTGTCCACCGAGGCGATGGCGCTTATGGCTACCCTGTTCGTCCGCACCGCTGTACACCACAGACTAGGCTTCCGAGCCCGTGGCGTGCGCCCGGCGCGGCCACCGCTTTCGCCGGCGCTGATCTGGCTAGCCTGCGGCGCTCTCGCGTATTTCCTCCTTGTGTTCTTGCTTCCATTTGCCACGCATGGTGAGGGCTGGGCGGAGCTTCGCGATGGACGGGAGGTCTGGGTGACCCGCGATTCCGTGGTACGAGCCTTGCCGGCCGGCTCGGTCGCGGCGT
>JAEUJH010000266.1 GCA_016794825.1 Gemmatimonadota bacterium | reverse complement strand
CGAAGCGCGTCATCCGGTCACGATGGCCAGATCGGCCCGACACGTTAGGTGACCTGCGATTCGATAAGTCATTGGCATGGAGGATAATGGAACCCTCGCCCCGACGCTCCTCCGGCGATTAGCTTGCACACCGATATGGGGTTGATCGGCACCTCGGCGGTCCTGGCCGCCCTCCAACTCGCGGCCGCGCCGCCGGCCCGGGCCCCGGATCCGTCGTTCGCCGCGACCATCGCGGCCCTGTCGGAGCCCGGCGGCGTCTTCTTCAGCGACAACCTCGTCTCCAACGAGACGTCCTACCTCCACGTCATTCCGGCCCTCGAGCGGCTGGTCGCCCCCGGCGGCGCGTACCTCGGGGTCGGGCCTGAGCAGAATTTCAGCTACATCGCCCGGACCCGGCCGGCGGTGGCGTTCATCGTCGACATCCGCCGGGACAACCTCCTCCTCCACCTCCTGCTCAAGGCCACGTTCGAGGGCGCCGCCACCCGGCTCGAGTATCTCTGTCTCCTCTACGCCCGACCCTGCCCGGCCGATCCGGCGCCCTGGCGGCACCGCCCCCTCGCCGAACTCGTCGGGTACATCGACCGCCAGGCGCTCGACACAACCTTCCGCCGGACCAGCGAAGCCGGGCTGCTCGGCCTCGTGGCCGGGTTCGGGGTCCCCCTCACGCCGGATGACGTCGCCACCATCCGGCGGCTGCATGACGAGTTCGTCACGGACGGCTTGGATCTCAGGTTCTCGGCCTTTGGCCGGCGGCCGATGATGAACTTCCCAACCATCCGGCAACTCTATCTCGAACGGGACCTTGCTGGACGGGAGCGGAGCTTCCTCGCCGACGACGACGGATACCAAGTGGTCCGGCAGCTCCAGCTGACCGATCGGATCATCCCCGTCGTCGGCGACCTGGCCGGTACCACGGCGGTCGCCGCGGTCGGACGGTGGCTCGCGGAACGACGGATTCCAGTCGGGCTGTTCTACCTGTCGAACGTGGAGTTCTATCTCCTGCGGGGCGGGACGTTCGATCGGTTCGTCGCCAACCTCCGCCAGCTTCCGACCGGCCCGACCAGCCTGCTCACCCGGAGCTACTTCGCGGTTCAGACCGGGATGCCGCATCCCGATCAGCAGGGCGACCACCTCTCCGTTCCCTTGCTGCAATACGTCGACCGCTTCTTCGAGGTGGTCGGCGCTGACCCCGCGGACCTGACCTACTGGCGCCTGATGACCGAGGGCATGATCCCACTCGGCCAAGCGGGTCGATGACCCGAAGCCTGGCGTTCGGCTTCGCCATCGCGGCCGCGGCGGCCGGGCTTGCTCCGGATCCGATTTCCGCCCAGCGGATCGAGTGGGGTGCCCAACTGGTCGGCGCCTGGCACGCCGTCGACCGAACCCCGGACGGCGGGGCCCTGCGCGAGCTCCGGATCGTCCAGCCAGTGGCCACGTTGATGACCCGTCTGGGTCCCCACTTCCGCGTCAGGGCCACGGCCAACCTCGAGGGCCTGACGATTCCCGACGGCGAACTCCTTCTGGGCGGCTGGGGGGAGGGGTTCGTGGATCGACGCCACCCCCATCCCTCCCTGCACGCGTGGGTGGCCGAGGCCACCACCGATGTGGGTTGCGGCCGGATCCGGTGCCGCCTGGGCGCCTTCGTCGGGAAGGGCTTCGTCCCGTTCGGATCGGACGACCCGATGAGTCGCCCCTTCCTTCGGTTTCCGGTCAACCACCACCTGGCCCAGATCCTGGAACGGGCGGTGGTCGGCCTCCAGGCCGGCGGCGGCATCGTGACCCTCGAGGGCGCCCTGTTCAACGGCGACGAGCCGGAGGGACCGGGTCAATGGCCACGGATCGCCGGCCGGTTCGGTGACTCGTGGGCCGCTCGGGTCACCCTCGAGCCGATCGATGGGGTCGAACTGGCCGGCTCGGCGGCCGGCGTCGCGTCGCCCGAGCACCGCCCCGGCGCTGGCGCCGATCAGGACAAGGTCCACCTCGGCCTTCGCGTCGACCGGGCCCTGGGTAGAGGCCGCGTTCGCGGCCTGGCCGAGTGGGCCCGAACCTCGGAACTCGATGGGTTCTTCGTTTTCAGCTGTCGATTGGCCGAGATCGGTTGGAGCGGTCGCCGCCTGGCGGTCCACTACCGGGCCGAGGCGACCGATCGGCCGGAGGAAGAACGAACCGAGCCCTTCCGTTCCGCCCGGCCGCACCTCGAGAACAGCATTCTCGGCATCACGCGGTGGACCACCCACACGGTCGGCCTGGTGGGCCGCCTCGGTTCGAGGGCTGGTGGCGGTCGGCTCGATGGGATCGTCGAGCTGACGCGCGGGCGCGTGGGTACTCGGCAGGCCGGCGCGTTCGATCCCCGCGTCACCTACGGCGGCGAGATGTTCTGGTCGGTCTCGCTGGGCCTACGGGTGGCGGTCAACATGGCCGACCATCGGATGGGGCGTTACGCGCTCCAGGCCGCGCATCACTGACACTGCTCGTCCGGACACCGCCCTCACCCTTCTCTTCTCAATGACCCAACTCCTCCGGGATTTCCAGCGACGCCTCCGCGCGTCGGAACGGCGTCGCCTGGCGTCGTTGCGCTCACCCGAGCGGATTCAGGCCTTCCTCGACGAGGCCTCGTACATCGGCGAGGAGCGGTATCGGTGTCCGCTGACCTTCATGCGCGATGGCGGCGGGCACTGTTTCGACGGAGCGGTCTTCGCGGCGCTGGCGCTTCGGCGCCTGGGGCTCGGATCCGTGTTGATCGACCTCTTGCCGAACGACCGTGACGACGACCACGTGGTGGCGGTGTACCGCCGGGGCCAGGCCTGGGGGGCGCTGGCCAAGTCGAACTACTCCGGCATCCGGTCCCGGGAGCC
>JAEUJH010000247.1 GCA_016794825.1 Gemmatimonadota bacterium | reverse complement strand
TGAGTCAGGTAGAAGACCAGCAGCGCGCGCATCCCGTAATAGCTGAAGCGCTCCCAACTCTCCGTGGCCGCGCAGATCAGCAGTCCTGGCGGATGGCTTGGGAAGAGCCGGAAGGGCGGCATCGGGGGACGGGGCGAGGGTGAGATTCGGGGTAGGACCCAAACCTACTGCGTCGTCCGGAGACCTGCCAACCGTCGGTACTGACCTTGGTCACTGCCCAACCGTCCGTCCCAACCGTCCGTCCCAAGCGGCCGCAGATCCTGCGGCGTTCATCGTCACCGCGGTCTCGGCGTCCCGGAGCATGCCGAGGGCAATCCGAGAGCGCCGTGGGCCGGATCGTCGATCGCTCAGGCCCGGATCCGGGCGAGCAGATCGCCCAGGGCCTGGTCGACGGCGTCGGGCCGCTGTCCATGCAGCATCGCGTGGGACGCGTCGTCGAGGACCCGGTTCTCGGCTCCGGGCACCGAGCGCACCAGGGCCTCGGCCGTGGCGAGTTTGGCCGCGTTCTGCGCCACGATGATGGGCTCGGGCGAGAACATCCGCTGACTCGCGTCGATGCCCATGGCCGTGAGGACGATGAGCGGGACTCCGGCCAGCGGCGGTCCCTGACGGATCTCCTGGTAGAACCGATCGACGTTCGCTCCTTCGTCGAGCCCGACCGACAGGCGGGCCGGCGACAGGTGTCGGGCGATCAGCGGGTCGCGGATCTCGGCCGGCCAGGTGGCGTACATCGCGGCCATGATCGGCCGGTAGGCCTCGACCACTTCCGGGGTGATCTCGAACCGGGGCTGGTTCTTGAACCCGTCCTGAAACGCCCGGGCTTCCGGCGACAGGTTGGCGTCGAAATCCTCGTGGGCCGGGTCGAGGAGCAGCAAACCGGCGATCTCGGCCGGATAGAGTTGGGCATAGCGCCGGGCGTAGAGGCCGCCGAGCGAGTGGCCCGCCAGGATGACCGGTCCCTGGAGGCCGGCCGTCTCGAGGAGGGCGTGGAGTTCGTGCACCACCTCCGCCAGGGAGGGCAGGAGCGCCGAATCGCTCCAGCCGGTGCCGGCCCGGTCGTAGATGACGCTGGTGGTCCGGCGGGCCGCCAGCTGGTGGACGTTGTGGTACCCGTGGCTGAACATCCCGGCGCCCGGCAGCCACACCACCGGGGGGGCGCCAGTGCCGGCTCGGTCGAGATAGAGGGAGCGGCCGAGGACCTGGTGGAACTGACCGCCGGGCGGACGGTCGGCGGGAGCGGCGGTCGGTGGCAGCATCGAGTCCCTCGCGGTTAGCTTGGGCCGGCCAACCCGGTGGCCAGCATCCAATTAAGATACTGAACGGTATCTACATACTGACCGGTATGCAAGTGAGGGCGACGATGGCGCGGACCCGCCTGACGCAGGAAGCCCGCAAGGCCCGGACCCGGGAGGCTCTGATCGACGCGGCCGCGCTCCTCTTCGCGCGGCGGGGCGTGGACGCCACCTCGCTCGACGAAGTGGCCCTGGCCGCCGGCTTCACCAAGGGGGCGATCTACGCGAGCTTCCCGAACAAGCAGGCCCTCATCGATGCGGTGGTCGAGCGCCACCTGGTCCAACTCGACGCGGCCCCGCTGCTCCAGGAAGGTGTTTCCCTCGCCGACCGCCTCGGTGCCATGGGGCGGATGGCGGCGGAACTGATCGGGCGGATCCCGCGGGAAACGGTCATTCTCGATCTGGAATACCGTCTGGCGCTGCTCCGGAACCCCCGGGCGCGCCACTGGATCGCGCCGGCCAACGCCGCCGAGCTGGCTCGGGTGCCGGGCCGATTCGCGGCGCTCAACAAGGCCCAGCGGGCCACATCACCGTTTTCCGCGGACGAACTCTTCTTCCTCATGGCAACGCTGGTCCGCGGCCTGGCCCTGGCCCTGGCCGAGCGCCCGGGCGCGATCGATCCGGCGGGAATCGAGACGTTGTTCCGATTGCTCGGAGGCGAAGGACCGGCTCGGCCGGCCGGCAAGGGAAGGCGGCGACTCGGCGCTCAGCGCCCCACGTCGGGGTAGCGTCCCCACTGCTCCACCGATTCGCGCAGCGCCAACACGTTGGCCGGGGGCGCCGCCGGCGCGACCGAGCAGGCCGTGCTGAGGATGAACCCGCCCCCCGGCCCGCCGACCGCGAGACGTTCCCGGGCGGCGACCCGGACGTCGTCCTCGGTGCCGAGCAGCACCGTGTTGACCGGGTCGATGTTCCCCTTGATGAAGAGGCGCCCGGCGGTCTGGGCCTTGGCCTCCGCCAGGTCGACGGTACCCAGCGGCGGCGGGTCGAGGGTATCGATCCCTCGGGTGTGGGTCGCCTCCATCAGGTCGAGTCGGTCGCCGATGGCGCCGCAGGTGTGGGTGTACACCGGGACGTCGAACCGGTCGCGGATCCCGTCGACCACCCGCCGCTCGTACGGAAGCACGAAGGTCTCGTAGTGATCCCGGGAAATCAGCCCGCCCCCGGCAAACGCCGACGAAATCAGAACGGCGTGCGCGCCGGCTTCCACCTGACCGCGGCCCAGCGCGATGGCCCCTTCGGTCAGCCGATCGAGGCACGCCGTCACCTTGCCGGGATCGTCCAGCAGCGCCATCAGGCCGTTGGTGTAATCGAGGAGTTCGAGCAGCTGCGAAAACGGCGAGAAGATCTCGCCATGGACCGAGACCTCGTGCCCGACGCGCTCGGCGACCGTCCGGATGGTGTCGAAGTGCCACGGTGGGAAGAAGTCCGGTCCCGGTTCGGCCGGCCGTCCGTCGAAGCCCCAGGAGCAGGGCCAGGTGATGGCGGAGAGATCGTGCGGTTCGACGTAGAAGAGCCGCTCCGGGTCGATCGACTCGAAGCTCGGGAAGAACCGGGTGCCGTCGGCCTGGAAGACGTGCGGGTTGTCGTCGTCCGGGGCGATGGTATGCCAACCGTTCTTCCAGTGGACGATCCGGTCGGTGCCCTGACGCTCGATCCGGACGATGGCGCGCCGCCACTCCGGATCGCGGCCCGGCAGGTTGATCAGGATCCCATCGAATCCGTACCGGCCCTGGAGGCGGATCAGCGCTTCGGCAAAGGTGGGGGTGTCGTGCCAGATCTCGATCGCGTCGAGCCCGGCGTTCAGGAAGTAGTGGCCCAGGGAGAGCTGACACATGACCGGCACCCGGTCGGGGATGCCGAGCCGCATGGCAAGGTCCATTCGCTCCCGTCCGTTCATGGCCTGGTCCCCTCGGGTTCGCCCGGGAATATGGGTGGCGGGCGGGGCGGCGCCAAACCGGGGGCCTCGCGGGACGGTGGTCGCCACCGCCGCTATCTTTGGGCCCTGTCCCCGGCGCCAACCATGGCGAGGCCTTCATGGAACGAAAAACCAGGCAGCGGGCGGCGATCCGGGCGGCGTTCGAGGCCGCCCGCCGTCCCCTGTCACCGGCCGAGGTCCTCGAGATCGCCCAGCGCGACCTCGATCGTCTCGGGATCGCGACCGTCTATCGCAACCTCAAGGCCATGGTCGAGGACGGCTCGCTCGCCAAGGTCGAGTTGCCCGGCGAACCGGATCGGTACGAACTGGCCGGGTTGGCCCATCACCATCACTTCCGCTGTCGGTCCTGCGAGCGGGTCTTCGACGTGACCGGTTGCGTCGAAGGGCTGAGGAACCTGGTGCCCCGCCGGTTCCGCCTCGAAGGGCATGAACTCACGCTGGTCGGTCAGTGCGGTGACTGCGTCCGCGCGGCCTGACCCGGCTGGCGGCGTCACCCCGGACCGATCGGTGGCATCGGTCCCGGTGCCTTCCAACCCACCACGGCCCGCGAGCCAGTCGGTCCCTCGCCGTCAGTTCCTGGCCGTCGGGGCCGGGGCCCTCGCGTCGGCTGCCCGGTTTCCTGCCGCCCGGTTGCAGAAGTTCGATCTGATCCTCGCCAACGGACGGGTCATCGATCCCGAGACCCGTCTCGACGGGATTCGGCACGTCG
>JAEUJH010000238.1 GCA_016794825.1 Gemmatimonadota bacterium | reverse complement strand
CTCGGGGTCGCTCTTGCCGTGATCGTTTGGCTGGCGGGTTGCGACGGCGACAACGTCTGCATCGCCGAGCCGCAGCCGGCGATCGTGGTGACGGTCCGTGATTCGATCAGCGGCCTGCCGGCCGCGATGGGGGCCTTGGTGCGCCTCCGAAGCGGCACGTTCCTGGGCGACTTCGCTTCCAGCTTCAACGGGTTGACGATCGAGACCTACGCGCCCGTCGGTCGCTACGTCGTGACCGTGACCAAGCCCGGTTACACGACCTGGCAACGCGATGGCGTGATCGTCGAGCAGACCGGTGACTGCTTCGTCGACCGGGTCGACGTCGAGGCCCGCCTCGAGCCCGCCCCGATCAGATCAACACCCCGTGCGCCGACACCGGTCCCCGCACCGGCCCACCCAGGCTGGCCTTGAACTCGGCCGCAAACCGGATCAGATCCGGCCAGTCCGTGTAGACGTGGTCCCGGGTGGTGTCGGTCGAACCGCCCGAACGGCCCGCGATCCACCGCATCAGGATCCGCTTGAACCAGCCGTACCGGGTGTACATCAGCGCGCCCGGCACGAACTTCACCAGATTGGGCGTCCATCCCGTGGCCGTCACGAATCGATCCACGATCCGATCGAGGTCCTTGCGGGCCCGGGGCTTCGGGTCGAGGATGGCGAGGCAGACGGCGATGAACCCGTTGGGAATCCGGCTCAGGACCGACGCGTGGCGGGTGACCCACTCCTGGAGCGGGTGCTGAAAACCGCCCGCCTGGATCGATGCCGCCACCAGCGCGGCGTCGAATCCGCGCGGATCGGCCGGCACCTGGCCGGGTCGAGCAATCGTCACCTCGGCGCCGAGTCGTTGGAGTTCGCTTCCCAGGAACTCGGCGACCTTGCCGGTGTGACCGTCGGTGGTTCCGTACGCGATCAGGATTCGTGACATGGTACCCTCGGGCGGATCGAGCCACGAAGGAGTATCGCCGCGGGGTGCCGAAGGCCTCCTGAACGAAGGGTGAAAGTGCCTTGTCGGCCCTGATCGCCGCCGGCCGCCACCCGACGTAGATTCCTTCGTCCCGTTCACCCGATCGCCATTCGTGCCATCAGGGGCGCGGCCGCCGCTGCCCCCGCCGCCGATCGTTCGTCCCAACATTCATCGGAGGTCCGATGCCGTTTCCGCCCCCGCTGCCCGGCCCATTGGACGAACTGTTCGCACCCGATCCGGACCGTCGCGCCTTTTTCCGGCGGGCGGCGCTTGCCACGGGGGCCCTGGTGACCGGCCCGGCCGTCGCGGCCGCGTCGCCGCCTCCGCCCCAGGCCACGACCCGGGCCGGCCGCCTCCGCCAGTCGTTCCGGGGCGAGCCGTTCCATTCGCCGGTCATCGAGAACGTCCTCTCGGCGCGCCTGGCCGAGGAGGAGGGGTTTCCCTTGGTCTGCGTGTCGGGCCAGGCGCCGTCCCGGGCCCTGGGCATTCCCGATGTCGGCCTGGTCACCTTTTCGGAACTGCTCGCGGTGGCGGCGCCGATCGCGGCGGCCACCGAGATTCCCGTGCTCCTCGACATCGAGGACGGGAAGGGCACCGCCATGCACGTCTACCGCGGCATCCAGCAGGCGGAGCGGGCCGGGCTGGCCGCCGTCCTGATGGAGGATGCCGACCTGGTGCCGCATCTCGGCGCCCCCAAGGGCGAGCTCGTTCCCCTGGGCACGATGGTGGACAAGATCAAGGCCGCGGTCGACGCCCGGCGGGATCCCGACTTCGTCCTCCTCATCGCGTCGGTGGGGCTTCGGGAAGGCCGGTCGCGAACCGAGGTCATGGAACGCGCGGCCGCGTACGCCGAGGCCGGCGCCGACGGGTTCTGGTTCCCGGCGCTTCCGATGGCGGACAATGCCGCCGCGTTCGATCTGGTCAAGAAGCCGATCATGTCGATCGGCGGCACGGTGGACGAGATGAAGGCGGCCAAGGTGGCGTTCGGAGCGTTCCTCGATTTCGGCATGATCGCGTTAGGGGCCGTCCGTCGGGCGCTGCGGGAA
>JAEUJH010000224.1 GCA_016794825.1 Gemmatimonadota bacterium | reverse complement strand
CCGTGGGCGCCGAACCCGACCTCCGACAGCGTGGCCGGAATGACCAGCGTCGAGACCAGCGGTCGGTCGACGAAGTCATAGCGCGGACTGTCGTGATTGACGTTGAAGGCACCGATCGGCGGGAGAAGTATCCCGGCGCGGAGCACGAACGACGGGTTCACGACGAAATCGACCAGGGCCGTTTCGAGCGCGATCTCCTCGGTGCCGTGCTCGAACTCGAGTTCGGAGATGAACCGGATCCGTCGGCCGACCGAGGAAAAGAGAAAGATGTTGAAGCGGCGCAGCTCCATCGACCAGCCCTCGCTGACGCCGTCCGTCGACAGGTACCGCCCGCTGCCCTCGGCGTAGCCCCCGACGGCCGTGCGGGCCGATCCGACGACCATGGGCCGCTGGTAGATCCCGCCCTGCACCATCGACGTGTCCTGCGCGGCGGCGCGACTCGAGAGCAACGCGCCGAGCACCCCGAGCAACACCCCCGTCCCGCGGCTCACCAGACCTCGCCCTCGGCGGGCAGCTCGATGGCCACGACGTCGGCGCCGGCCACGACCTCGAACCGGCGGAGCGGGCGCTCGGTGGGGCCCCTGAGGACGTCGCCCGCGTAGGTGTATTCGCTGCCGTGGCAGGGGCAGACGAGTCGGTCGGCGGTGGGCTCGACCGGGCAACCGCGATGCATGCAGCGGGTCGACACGGCGGAGTACCCGCCGTCGGCCAGCCGGTGCACGAAGATCGGGAGCTGGCCCCCGGGCGGATCGACCAGGACGCCGCGGTCGCCGATGTCGCCGGTCTGGACCAGGAGGCGGCGGCCGGCCACCGTCACGTTCGCGAACTGGAACGGCAGGCAGCCGCCAGCCGACAACGCCGCGGCGCCGCCGGTCAGGACCTCGAGTCGCCGAATGAACTGACGCCGGTTCATAGCGACCTCAGGAACGCGATCAGCCGAATGAACTGACGCCGGTTCACAGCGACCTCAGGAACGCGATCAGCCGGGCCGCGTCGCCCGACGGGAGCGCGCGGAACGCGGCCCGGCTGGCGGCACCTTCGCCGCCGTGGAACTCGATGGCGGCCTCGAGGGTACGCGCCCGGCCGTCGTGGAGGTAGAACGCCTGGCCACCCTGCGCCCGTTCGGCGAGCCCGATTCCCCAGAGCGGCGCGGTGCGCCACTCGGCGGTGAGCGCCGAACCCTCGGTGTAGCCGTCGTCGAGTTCGGGACCCATGTCGTGGAGCAGCAGATCCGAGTACGGATGGAAGGCGACCCGGTCGAGCGGCTTGATCCGGGAGGGGCCGGTGGTCAGCGTCGGGCGATGGCACTTGGCGCAGCCAATGGCGGCAAAGAGCGCCTCGCCGGCCAGCACGTCGGGATCGGCGGGCTTCCGCCGCGGCGGGGGCCGAAGCGTCTTGAGGTAGAACACCACGCTGGCGACGATGCTCGACCCAACTTCGGGATCGGGAACCCCGTCGCCGGCAAAGACTCCAGCCTCGGGGGTGCCGGGATCTTCCAGAATCAGGTCGGAGGTGAGCCCCATGTCCTCCCGGTACGCCGTGACGGTCTGGTGGAGGAGGTTGATCGCGCCGGCCTTCTTGCCGAACCGGCCGAGATAGCGGCCGTCGATGGGGCGGTGACGGCCCGGCTCGTCGGGATCGAACAGCAACTCGAGCCGCGCCACGGTCGCGATCAGGTCCGAGGGCGCCAGCAGCTGGGCCCGACCCGAGATCCCGTCGCCATCGCGGTCGTCGGGATCGGCCAGGGCCAGGATGGTGGCGTCGTCGACCGCCTCGATCAGCCCGAGTCCCGTGACGCTCGGCGCCATGAAGACGGAGACGCCGGTGGCGGCGCCCGGTACCCGTTCGGGCGGATATCCGGGAAGGGCGCGGTGCTGGATCTGGGGGCCGCCATGCGCCCGCATCGGGTCGAACCCGCCAGGCGTCATCCGGCCGAACCGGGTCAGGTTGAAGACCGGGTGTCCCTTCCCGTCGCCGACGTGACAACTGGCGCACGCCTGGGCCACG
>JAEUJH010000212.1 GCA_016794825.1 Gemmatimonadota bacterium | reverse complement strand
TCGCCGAGGATCCGGCGGGCGGTGTTGGCCCGGTCGGCCGACAGTTCCCAGTTGGTGTATCCGGCGGCGCTCGTGTAGGGGCGGGCGTCGGTATGCCCCTCGAGCTGGATCTGATTCGAGTCGGCGGCCAGCTCCCGGCCGATCAGGGCCAGCAGCTGCCGCCCCCGGTCGCTGACCTGGGCGCTTCCCGACTGGAAGAACTGGGCGGTCGAGTCCTCCAGCAGCTCGATCCGGAGCCCTTCTTCCGTCAGCGTGATCTCGACGTGGTTCTTGAGGGAGTCGAGCAGCGGCGTCCGACCGAGCTTCTCCTTGATGACTTCCGCCAGCCGGAGCATCCGGTCGATCCGGATGTCGATCAACTGGGCGGGGGCCAGCGGCCGCGCCATCTGGGTCTGGGCGCCTTCGCCCGGCACGATCGACGAACCGAATTCGTCGGCGCGGCCCAGCGGATCCTGGAAGTACCCGGCGATCGCGGATTTGACGTCGGAACTCTGGTTCACCAGCCACAGCACCAGGAACAGCGCGAACATGGCCGTCATGAAGTCGGCAAAGGCGACCTTCCACGCGCCACCATGGTGGCCGTGGCCGCCTACCTTCTTCTTGACGACGATGATCGGTTGTTCGCGGTCCTTGGCGCCCATCGAGCCTCCGGCCTATTTGGTCTTGATCGACTTGCAGGCCGTTTCCATGGCCTGGAAGGTCGGGCGCGACTCGCCGGGCACCGCCCGCCGGGCGAACTCGACGGCCACGATCGGCGCGAATCCCTTGGCAAAGGCCACCACCGCGGCCTTGAGAACCAGGTAGTAGCTGCTCTCGTTCCGGTTGGCGTGCTCGATGGCGGTGGCCAGGGGGCCGAACACGCCGTAGGCAAAGAAGACGCCCAGCATCGTTCCGGTCAGCGCGGCGCCGACGTGCTCACCGATCTGCTCCACCGGGCCCGAAATCGCGGCCATGGTGACGATGATGCCGAGCACGGCGGCCACGATCCCGATGCCGGGGAGCGCGTCGGCCACCTTCTGGAGGGCCCCCGACATTGCCTCCTCGGCGTGGTGGTGGGCCTCGATTTCGGCGTCCATCAGGCTGTCGAGGTCGTGGGGCGGAACGCTCCCCACCAGGACCAGCCGGAGGTTGTCGCAGAGGAATTCGACCGCATGGTGGTGGTGGAGGACCTCGGGGTACTTCTTGAACACGGCGCTCTTGTCCGGCCCCTCGATGTGGGCCTCGATGGCCACCAGACCGTCTTTTCGGGCAATCTGGAACAGCTCGTACAGCATCTTGAGAGTGTCGAGGTAAACGGCGGCCTTGATGCCGGCACCCTTCAGAACCCCGACCAACTTCCCGATCATACCTTTGAGGACCGGCATCGGGGTCGATACCAGCACCGTCCCGAGCGCCGTTCCGAGGATCGTCACGATTTCGGAAATGTGGAACAGGGACGGAATGTTGCCCCCGGCGATGGTGAATCCGCCAAGCACCGAGGCGATGACGACGACGAGGCCGATGATTGCGAGCATGACTGGTCCCTAGTCCCCCCGTTGCGCCGAGAATTCGGCGCCTTCCGACCGAGAAGTATCGGTTTTGCAGGGAGGCATCTTGAGAGGACCGAGGACCCCAAGTCGTGGAAGGATCGACGGATGGAAACGCGTGTGACCGAGTTTCGGGCCAACCTTGAGGCCCTCCTGGCCAGCGGGAAGCAACTGCCCACGCTCCCGGTACTGGTCGTTCAGGTCCAACGGGCCCTGGCCAACGAGATGTCCGGCCTCCGGGACATCGGCGAGATCATCGAGCGCGACCCGGCCCTCACCGCCCGGCTCCTCCGGGTGGCGAATTCCGTCATGTTCTCCCGCGGCGACCCGGTGAACTCGATCGGGGTGGCCGTGGGCCGGTTGGGAATGGGGCACGTCCGCTCGTTGTGTCTCGCCGTTGGGGTAGTGCGCGCCTTCGGTGACTCGGGGCAGCGGCTCGACCACAAACGGTACTGGGAGCATTCCGCCGCCGTCGGCATGGTGGCCGAGCGCCTGGCTGACTTGAGCAAGCGATATGCCCGGGTGGACGGGGCGGAAGCCTATACGGCAGGCCTACTTCACGACGTCGGGCTCCTGGTCACCGACCAGTTCTTCCCGGAAGAATTCGCCGGGGTACAGGAAGAAATGGACTTCGAGGGGGTCGCCCGGTGGCGGACCGAG
>JAEUJH010000191.1 GCA_016794825.1 Gemmatimonadota bacterium | reverse complement strand
CCGGCGCCGCCACGAAGACGAAGCGGCCGTGGGTCACGGTCCGGTACTGCGCGAGTTCGTCGCGCAGGTCGAGCGTGTTCTTGGTCCAGACGAGCTCGGGAACCCGCGCAAAGGCCCGTTCGAGCCGGGCCCGGCCGCTGTCGATGGCCCCCAGCCGAAGCTCGTTGGTCCCGAGGGCTGTCAGCGCGGCGGGGTCGTCCGCGTCGGCGGCCACGCCGACCCGGGCCATCGCGGCCGCGGCGGCGTACTGGCGCTGCCTGCCTAACGCCTCCGCCAGGTCGGCGTAGAACGCGGCGGGGGCCCGATGCCGGGCCCGGACCGCGGCCTCGGTGGCCCGGAAGGCGGCGCTGTCGCCCCGGACCAGTTCCACCGCGGCGCGCACCGCCCAACCGCCCAGATCCGCGGAGTCGAGCCCGATGGCCCGGGCCGCCCGGGCCTGGGCGGAATCGAAGGCCTCGGCATCGAGATCGAGCCGGCCGAGCGCCGCGTGAATCCGTCCCAGACCGGGACCGGACCGCGCCGCCCGCGCCAGCAGCGAAGCCGTTTCGGGGTTGCCTTCGAACTGCGCCACCAACGCCAGTCCCAATTCGGCGCGGGCGTTGCCAGGGTCACGCCGGAGGGCCTCGCCGAAGGCGGCCCGGGCATCGGGCGCGTTGTATTTGTCGAGGAACAGGCCACCCAGCCGGAGGTGACCCTCGACCAGAGCCGAGTCGGCCGCGACCGCGCGGTCGTACGCCACCAGCGCGTCCTTGAACTGGGCCGGGCGATCGGCACCGAGGATCTGGTAGACGATCCCGAGCGCGAGCCAGTCGTCCGCCGTGTTGGCGGTGGCCGCCTCGAGCCGGTCGGCCACCCGCTCCGCCAGGGCCAGCGCGCCAGCCCGATCGCCGCGCGCCAGTCGAAGCTCGGCCTGTCGAGCGCTGGCCAGGGCCCGGACCGGCGATTCGGCGCCCGCCACCCGGGCAAACAAGCTGTCGGCCCGGCCCAGCCGGCCGCGAGTGGCCGCCGCCTCGGCAAGGAGGAAGCCGGTGACCCCGTCGGCGGCGCGGCCGCCGAGGGCCCGTTCGACGGCCTCGGCGTCGCCACGGTCGAGCTGCCGGACCAGCGACCGGCGTTCGGCGACGGGATCCTGCCGGGCATCGCCGGCGCAGGTCACCCCGGCCAGGCCTAACGCCGCCACGACGAAGCACGGGCCGAGTCGGGAGCGGATCATGGCTTGGCCTGCCCTTCCCGAATGGCCTGGTTCGTTTCGGCCAGCCGCACCAGCAGGGCCTCGAGTTCCCGCTCGTACGCGGTCGAGTCCATCGTGGCCTTGCGGCCTCGGAGGGCGGCGATGGCCGTCTCGAGTCGGCGTCGCTCGGCCAGGAGCGCCGCCACCTTCGGATCGGTCGACGTCTCCTCGGCGCGGAGGCTGAAGCTCACCAGCCGGGCCACGGCACCGTCGCCCGTCGCCGCCAGTTCCGCCACCCCGACGCCGTCGCCGTTGTCGTCGAGCTGGGCATGCTCGGTCAGCAACCGGTTGGCGCCCTGATAAGCCCGGACGACTTCGCCCCGGGCAAACTGGTACGCTTCCGCGACCGAGAGGCGCCCGTTCTTGTCGGTGTCGGCTTCGTCGGATCCGAGCGCGCGGGCAAAGAAATCGCCGAACATCGTGGCGTTCCGTTCGAAACCACTCTTGGTGGCGGTGACCACGATCCGCCGAGGCCCGGCCAGCGCCTTGACGAAACCGCCGCTGGCGCTGGCGGTGTTGACGACCACGACCATTTGTTTGTCGAACGCGGCCAAGGCCAGCGCCAGGTCGGTGCCGGTCAGGTCGGGTCCGGGCAGGTTGAGTCGGGGCTCGTTCCCCTGTTCGCTGCCGTGACCGGCGATGACGACGACGACCACGTCGTCCGGACCGGTCTCGCCGGCAATCCGAGCCAGCGCGGCGAGCACCGCGTCCCGGGTGGCCCGGCCCCGGACGGGCGCCTCCGACGCTGCCGTCTCGGCCAGCCAGGTGACCTGGGACTCGCGGAGTCCCCAGCGCTGGCGGGCGGCGTCGACCACGGTCTTCCCGATCCGGGAGAACTGGGTGGCGTATTGCGGCTCGCCGGCCAGCCCGGTCACCACCAGCAGCCGCGACACGCCGCCGCTCTGCGGCGCCATCCCCGCCGCCACCGCCGTCAGCAACAGGCCAATCACGCGAGCCCCCGCCGACGGCGGTACACCCACTCGGTCGCGAGGAGCAGGATCAACGAGAAGAAGACGATCGGCATGTCCCAGAGGTCGCGGATCTCCTTGACGGTCACGCCGCTTTCGGTAAAGGCCACGTCCTCGGCGAGCTGCGCCGCCGTTTCCGGGGTGTAGAACTTGCCGCCCGTTTCCTGGGCAATCCGCCGAAGCAGCGGACCGCGCATTTCCGCGTTGACGAAATCGGCGCCGCGGTCCGCCACAGCCACGACTTCCGGCGCCAGCCGGGTGGTGTCGCGACCCCGGGTGGCGGAGACCGCGAGCCGATAATCGCCTTCGATCGTCGGCACGAAGCTCCCCTGATAGAGACCGTCCTGACCGAGGGTCCAATCGAGCGGAATGGTCGTGACGGTTCCGTCCGGGCCAGTCAACTCGGCCGCAACCGATGCGTCGTTCACTCGGGAAAAGCCGGAGTCGGCAAGCTCGGCCCGCAGGGTTACCCGCTGGCCGGGGCCGGGATGCTCGGGGCTGATGGCCAGGTCGGCTCGATCCGGAACGTCCTCTAGCAGCCACCGGAGCAACTGCCGCCAGAGCGTTTCGTGGGTCTGATCCTCGACCGGAATCCGGGCGTGCATCTGCCACAGCCAGGTGTCCTGGACGCCGAAGACGAGCGCCTTGCCCCGTCCGAACCGATGGAAGGAAAGCACCGGTACCACGTCGCCAGCCGCCGAGCGCCCTTCGAGGAGGGTGGTGGCGCCGGGCTTGAGCCCACCGATCCGGTTGACCGACGTGAGTGGCGGAAGCGAGTCCCACCGGGCCGCGTTGGCATCCTCGGCATCGGTCAGCATCAGGGCCGCGTTGCCGAGCCCGGCCGGCGTGGGCCGGATGGTCAGTTCGACCGGAACCTCGGCCGAGTCGGCGGTCCGGTTGGAGAACGTCACCGGCAAGGCCTCCGCGAGCGCGGTCCCGGCAAACGCGCCCTCGCCGAGACCGACCCGCCCGCCCAGCACCAGGAGGCCACCGCCCCGCTCCCCGACGAATTCGGCCACCATGCGGAGCTGGTCGGCCGTGAAGAACGCGGCCTCCACGCTGCCGATGATCAGGGCGCGATACTGGAACAGCTCGCTCCGGGTGGTCGGAAAGCCCCGTACCAGCTCGAGACTGTCGTCGACTCCCAGGCGGAGGAACTTGCCTTTCGAAGTCCGGCCCAGGCCGACGACCTGGAGATTGCTGTCGGCCGCGGCGGCTCGGCGGAGGAACGCGAACTCGGGCCGGACGCCGCCCTCGAGGTAGAGGATCTTCTCGCGCCGATCGCGGACCAGAATCCGCGCGTCGCGGGCGTTGTTCTGCGTCACCGCCTCCCGCTCCACCGGCTTGACCGACACCCGGATCTGGCGAGCCCCGGGTTCGAGCGGAGGAATCCGGACCGGCACGGTGATGACCTCGACGCCGCGCGGCACTTCCACGTCGCGACTGGCGACGATCTTCCCGCCGTCCTCGACCACGAGTGAGAGGGTCTCGCCCGCCACGCCGTGAGCCCGGATCGCGATCGAGCCGAGCAGCACGGCGCCGCGCAGCGTCGACCGGGGCAGCTCGACCCGATCCACCGCGACGTCGCGGGCAAACCGCTCGGCGCCGACCCCGACCGGGTAGACCGGAATCCGCGCGGCCTTGAGCGAGAGCAGCGCATCGGCCAGGGGCTGACCGCCGTTGTCGGCGCCGTCGGTGGCCACGATCAGGCCCGCCAACGGCGCCCCGGCAAAGTCGCGGCGGACATCACCGAGGGCCGTCGCCAGGTCGGTTCGACTGCCGGCGCCGCGCAGCGACCCGGTTCCATCGATCCGCTCGATCGCGTCCGAAAAGCGGTAGTAGCGAATCGCGTATCGCTCCCGCAGCCGGGCGATCAGGGCGCTGGTCGAATCGTCGAAGAGCCGCCGGACCCGGTCGAGCCGGGTGAGCGAATCGGCGTCCTGGATCAGCATGCTCTTCGAGTCGTCGAGCACGATGCCGAGGATGTTCTGCTGGGGCTGGGAAATCGAGAGGAGGAGTCCCGGTCGGAGCATCGCGACCCCGAGGAGCCCGACCGCGACGGCCCGGAGGAGCCCGAGAACCACCCGGTCGACCAACCGGGCCCGCCTGGACCGGAGATAGGTCGCCACCCCGAG
>JAEUJH010000145.1 GCA_016794825.1 Gemmatimonadota bacterium | reverse complement strand
CAGTCGCAGAACGTCACCACGCCGGTCTTCTTGTCGTAGCCGATCACGTCGGGTTCCCCGCCGGTCCGCTCCATTTCGTTGAGCGACCAGAGCTTGCCACCCTGCGACTCGAGCCGAGCCGCGACGGTCGACCACTCGATGCCCGGGTGCCGTTTCCGGTTCTTGGTGAACCGGGCCTCCAGGGCTTCGATCAATTCCTTCCGCTGGGCGGCTTTCAGCTCCTTGGGTTTCGTCATGGGCTGTCTTTCTGGCTTCCGGTCGTTGGGCTTGAGGATCTCGATCGGAGACTACCGCATCCTCGGCCGCACGCAAGTGGAGCGGGCTGGAACGCTCCCGATGACGCGGTGTCCCGGTTTCCCCGGCGATCCTATTTGTGTAGTCCACTACACAAATAGCACCGGCCGCGGCTCCGCGAGGCACAACGCCGCTCACCCTCGCTACGCCACCTCCACCCGCGGCCGGAGCAGCACGTAGAGCACCGGCGTCACCAGTCGGGCCAGCACGGTGGACGTCACCAACCCCCCGATGATGACCCAGGCCAGCGGCGCGTAAAGCCCGGTCCCCTGGAGGGCCACCGGCAGCAATCCACCAATGGCGGTGCACGCCGTGAGCAGGATCGGGAGGAATCGAACCTCTCCCGCCCGCCGGACCGCTTCCATCAGCTCCACGCCCTCCCGCCGAAGCTGGTTCGTGAAATCGACGAGCAGGATCGTCGTCTTGATCTCGATCCCGATCAACGCCACGAACCCGATCGTCGCGGTGAACGACAGGGTGTTGCCCGTCAGCAGCAGCGCCAGGATGCCGCCAATGGTGCCGAGCGGAATGACTGACGCCACGATCAGGGTGCTCTTGAAGGTCCCGAACTCCAGCAACAGAATCCCCAGAATACCGAACGTGGCGATGGCGATGGCCGTGCCGATGCCGCCGAACGACTCGGCCCGGGATTCGATCTCGCCGGCCGGGATGATCCGGTAGCCCGCCGGGAGCGGCAGCGAGTCGAGCCGCGCCAGCACCTCCCTCGTCACCCGGTCGGTGTTGGCGCCGGTCATCACGTCGCTCGACACGGTGACGGTCCGGCGTTCCTGGAAGCGCTGGATTTCCGCCGCCGAGCTGGCAAACCCGATCCGCGCCACCTGCGCGAGCGGCACCGCGCCGCCCTGCACGGTCGGAACCCAGACTCGTCCCAGCGCATCCGGGTCGGGCCGCCCGGCATGCGGGAGCCGGACCACCACCGGCCGCGCGGTCCCGTCCGATTCCCGCACCTCCCCCACATCGAGGCCCGCCACGCCGAGCCGCACCGCCCGATCGAGCTCCACGGTCGGGACGCCGAGCAACCCGGCCTTGCCGCGGTCCACCCTCACAGCCAGGTCGGTCCGCGGCAGCCGGATCGGGTTGACGGCGTAGCGGGTTCCCGGCGTCGACCGGAGCACCGCTTCCACCTGGCCCGCCAGCACGGCCAGGGTGTCGAGATCCGGGCCCTGGATCCGGAGCGCGATCGGCGCGTCGATCGGAGGACCGTTCTCGAACTCCCGGACCTCGAGCCGGGCGCCGGGGTAGTCGGCCAACTGGGTCCGGAGCGAATCGAGCATCCGTGGCGTGGCCGCCGGGTCGTACTTGGCCAGGGTGACGAAGAGCTGGCCGACGGTCGGATCCTCCTCGCTCGGAAACACGTTGTAGTAGATCATCGGGTTGTCGCGCCCGACGTTGCTGAACACGTGGCGGACTTCCGGTCGCGCCCCCACGACCCGCTCGACGAACCGGACCGCGCTGTCGGTGGCGGCCAGCGAGCTTCCCACCGGCAGCCGCACGTCGACCCGGAACTGCGGCGTCTCGGCCTTCGGGAAGAGCGAGAACCCGACGACCGGCACCAGCGCCACCACGCCCACCACCAGCGCGCCGGCGCCAATCAGGGTGGCGCGGGGCCGGGCCAGCACCCACTCGAGCATCGGCGCGTAGGTCCGTTCGATCCCACCCATGACGAACCGGAGGAACCGGTTGCCCCCGTGGGCCTCCTCCCGTGGCAGCAGGACCGACGCGAGCCACGGAATGACGGTAAAGGCCACCAGCATCGAGGCCGCCACCGTCACCATCACCGCCAGCGGCAGCGACCGGATGTAGCGGCCCGACAGGCCGGGCAGCATGAGCAGCGGCAGAAAAGCAAAGACCAGCACCGCCGTGGCCCCGATCACCGCCTTGGCGATCTGCCGGGTGCCGGCAATGGCCGCCTCGACCCGTCCCATCCCGTCCCGGAGCATCCGGGCAATGTTCTCCACCACCACGATCGAGTCGTCCACCAGGAGGCCGAGCGCGATGACGAACCCGACGATCGAGAGCTGATTCAGCGACTGACCCAGCGCGTTGAGCGCCGCGACCCCGAGCGCCAGCGAGAGCGGAATCGCCACCATCACCACCCCGGCCGCGCGGATGCCCAACGGAAGCAGGGTGATCAGCACCAGCCCGATGGCAATGGCGAAGTCGGTGCCGAGGCGGGAGAGCCGCTCGGTGACGTTGGCGGACTGGTCGAACCCGCGGACCAGCGTCACCTCCGCCGGCAGCTCGCGCTCGAACCGGTCGAGGACCTCCCAGACCGCGTCCCGCACCACCGCGATGTTCCAGCCGGCCTGCTGGGTGGCCGTCACGAACACCGCCCGCTTCCCGTCGTGGCGCGCCAGATAGGTCGGATCCGCCGAGGCCCACTCCACCCTGGCCAGGTCGCCGACCCGGACGACCGCGTCGCGGGAGCCCGTCACCACCGTGGCCGCCACGTCCTCGGGCGAGTCGTACGAGCCACTGGTCCGGACCGAGAACTGCCGGGTGCCCACCGCCACCGCGCCCCCCGGAATGTCGGCGCTCTCGCCCCCGACCGCGTTCAGGACGGCGCCCGCCGGAATCCCCAGTTGGGCCAGCCGCCCGAGGTCGAGCGACACCCGGACCTGACGCTCCGCCTCGCCCCATCGTTCCGCCGCCCGGACGCCCGCCACTTCCTCGATCCGATCCTCGAGTTCCTCGGCCAGCCGATCGAGTCGATCGTCCGACGCCGTCTCCGACACCAGCGCCAGCTGGACGATGTTCACGTCGAGCGAGGTGACCCGGCGGACCTCGAGGAGCGCCAGCTGGTCGGGCAGATCGTCCCGGACCGCGTCGACCTCGCGCTGGACCTCGCCGTACTTCTGCTCCGCGTCCACCTTGACCAGGAACTCGGCCCGGATCACGGCCACGTCGCCGCTGATCCGGGTGTCGATCGACTCGAGGTTCTCCAACTCGCCGAGGCGCTCCTCGATCGGCCGGGCCACCAGCCGCTCGAGGTCGACCGGCGTGGCGCCGGGCAGCACCGCCACCACGTTGACGATGGGAATCGGAAAGCTGGGGTCCTCCTGGCGCGGAATGGCGCTCCAGGCCGTGACGCCCAGGCTTGCCATCAGCAGGAAGAGCAGGGCCGTGACCGCCGGCCGCCGCACCGAAACGTCGATCAGGTTCATCGCGGCAGCTCCCGGACCGCGGCACCGTCGGTCAGATACGCCGCGCCCGCCGTCACCACCCGCCGGGCGCTGTCGAGGCCGGCCAGGACCACCACCCGATCACCCACGATCCGGCCAAGCCGGACTTCGGCCCGAGTGGCCCGCCCCTCCCGCACCACGAACACGGCGCCCCGGTCGCCATCGGCCTCGAGCAACGCGGCGAGCGGCACCAGCCGCGCCGCGACCACGCCCTTCGGAACGATCGTGGCGGTGCCGGCCAGACCTCGCGGCAGGTCGTCCGCGCCCTCGAGCGCGATTTCAGTGGCGTAGGTGGCCGTGCCCGGCGACGGGATGGCCGCCCGCTCCCGGACCCGTCCGGTAAAGACCCGGTCGGGCAGGGCGTCGAGTCGCACCTCGGCCGCGTCGCCAACGCCGATCGCGAGCGCGTCGCGGTCGGCCAGCCCCGCGCGGAACACTGTCCCGCCCGAGGTGCCCGCAAACCGAAGGACCGGCTCGCCCGCGCCAAGGACGGAGCCCGGGTCGCGGTGGATGCTCACCACGATTCCGCCGGCGGGCGCCACGATCATCGCGGTCCGGGTCGCGAATCGGGCGGCGTCGACCTGCGCCCGGGCGGCCGTCACCGCGGTCTCGGCGTCCTGGAGCATGCCGAGGGCAATGACCGAGTCGGCGTGGAGCCGACGGGCCCGGACCAGGTCGCGCTCCGCCTTCTCGAGCGCGGCCTCGGCCCCGCTCCGCTGCGCCGCGACCGCTTGCGGGTCGAGGGTGGCCAGCACCGCGCCCCGGGCCACCCGCACCCCGGCCCGGACCCGGACCTCGGCCAGGATGCCCGGCACGGCAAACGCCAGCTCGGACTCGTTGACCGCGCCTAACGAACCGGCCGCGACCACCGCGCGCGACACGGCGGAGTCGGTCACCGCCGCCACCGCCACCGCGGGCGGAGCGTCCGGCGGCGGCGACGCGCTGGCGGCGCAGCCGGCCGCGGCCAGGGACAGGGTGGCGATCGTGGGGAACCGGGCGGACGTCATGGGAGACTCCCTGGAATGGCGGTGGTGGCGCGGACCAGCGCGACCCGGGCCTCCGCCGCTTGAAAACGGGTGACGATGACCTCGACCTCCGCGGCCGTCGCGGCCGCGCGGGCGGACACCAGTTCGAGATGAGTGGCCATGCCCTCGTCCCACCGGCGGCGCACCAGCTCGGCGGTTCGCGTCGCGGCCGCGGCCCGATCGCGCGCGGGCACCAGCGCGGCCTCGGCCACTCGGAGCGCGTCCCAGGCTTCCTCGACCTCGAGCGCCAGCTGATCGCGCGCTTCTTCCCGCGCCAGCTCGGCTCGCCGAAGGTCGAGTGCCGCCTCGGCCCGTCGCCGGGTGTTCCGGCCGAAGGTGAACGGCGTCCACCGGGCCTGGACGGTCAGCTGGGTGAAATCCTGGTCGCCGGTAAAGCGCCACGAACGGCCCTGCCAGCCGTAGTCGAGCGCCACCTGCACGGCCGGCAGCGACGCGGCCAGCGCGGCCCGCCGGCCGGCGGTGGCCTGCGCCACCTGCGCCTCGGCCGACGCGAGTTCGGGACGATGGACCTGCGCCGCGCGGGCCTCGGCCAGGGTTGCCGGAAGCGTCAGCGTAAACGACGAGTCGGAAATTGTCGGCAGCGGCGCGTCGAGAGGCCGGCGGGCCAGCCGGTTGACCGCTCGGTGCGTGGCGTCCCGGCCCCGTTCGGCCTCGAGCAGGCGCTGCACGCCTTCGCTCCGTTCGGCCCGGGCGCGGAGGACCACGTCGGGCGCGTCGACTCCGGCGGCGGCCCGCTGCTCGGCGGCGCGGAGCTGCTCGTCGAGCGCGGCCAGGCCAGCCTGGCGGACCCGAACCAGCTCGGCCGCGGTGCCATGACGGAGGAGGGCGGTCCGGACGGCGGCCACCACGTCGCGCTCAGTGGCCACCAGCCGAGCGGATTGAGCGGATCGGCTGGCGTCGGCCTGACGCACCGCGGCCCCGATGGCGCCGTCGAAGAGCGGCATGGCCAGGCGGAACCGCGCGTCCTGCTTGAGCGGGAACCGGAACGACACGTCGGTCGGGAAGTCGTTGCCGCCGGTGATCCGGTTGAGCGCGTCGAACGCCGGATTGATCAGCGCGCCGATGTCGGCGCCGCCGCGCTGCTCGACCCACTGGGCCTCGACCGACACGGCCGGCAGGTAGAGTCGCCGGAACCGACCGAGCGCCAGTCGATCCCGTTCCAGCGCCATCGACTCCGCCGCCACCCCGCGGTGCGCGGCGACCGCCTCGCGGACGAACCCGTCGGCAGTCGTCTGAGCCGCGGCCGGAGCCGAGAGGACCAACGACGCCAGGAGCACGACGCTCAATCGTGACCTAACAGCGTTAAGGTCGTGACCAAAAAAAGAGACGGTGCGGATCATCGGTTGGGGGCTCCCTCCTGCATGCCGCGGAGCATGGCGCGGATCGAGCGCTCCGCGGAGATCAATGGATCGCGCCATTCGATCCAGGTTTGCTTGGCAAAAACGATGTCGAGCGCCACCAGGCCGTGGGCCATCCCCCAGCAGATCTGGGCGACCCGTTCGGGGTCCTGGTAGTCGGGCCCGAACCGACCAGCCTCGATGGCCGCGGTGACGGCCTGGACCACGAGGTGATAGGCGTCCATTTCGGGCGTGGCCTCGAGGTCGCGAGCCACCTCGGCCTCGAGCGCGGCCGACTTGGCGTTGGGCGTCATGAACAGGACCCGATAGTGCTGGGGATGGTCGAGCCCGAACCGGACGTAGGTCATGCCGATTTCCCGGATCCGGTCCACCGGATCGGGCACCCGCATGGCCCGGGCAAAGCTGGCGCCGAGCCGGCGGAGGTCGGTGACCATCAGCTCCCGAAGGAGCGCGTCCTTGTCCGCGAAGTGATGGTAGATGGCGGGGGCCGAGGTCCCGACGCCGGCCGCGATGGCGCGCATCGTGGTCGACTCGATTCCCTGGGTGGCGAACAGCTCGCGCGCCACGTCGAGAATCCGGGTTCTGGTGTCGGCGGGACCGGACATGGCTCCAGCTTAACGCTGTTAACCTCGGCGGTCAACCCTCTCCCGTCACCCGCGGCGGACCCCTCGAACCGCTTCGACGCGGGGGTTCAGACCAGGCGTGCGGCCGAGGCCCGCCAGTAGTTGACCGCGCGGATCAGGTCGTCGGGACGGAGGGGTTTGGGCAGGAGGTCGTTCATGCCGACCTCGACGCAATCGGTCCAGGACGACCGGCTGCCCTTGGCGGTAATGCCCAGGATCGGAACCTGGCGCAT
>JAEUJH010000413.1 GCA_016794825.1 Gemmatimonadota bacterium | reverse complement strand
CTTCCCGATCGGCGACTCGTTGGGCCACAACTGGCGAGCCCCGGTTTCGTTGATGACGACGACCACCGGGCTGCCCGCCCGGTCGGCGTCGCTCAGACTCCGCCCGGCCTGGATCGGAATTCCCATCGCGGCAAAGTACCGGTGATGGACGAAGCGAACGTCGGCCACGGGAAATTGGCCGGCTTCGGGAGTGGGCCGGTCGAGGGCCTGGAACCCGGTGGCCTGGCTCCCGTCGCTCATCGGGATGATGCTCGCCACCGCGGCCGCCTCGACGCCCGGCACGGCCTCCGCGCGCTCGACCAGCGATTCGAACGCCACCTCCCGGCGCTCCGGAGTCGGGTAGCCTGCCTCGGGCAGGCTCACCCGACCGGTCACCACCGACTCGGCGTCGATGCCCAGATCGACGCCCAGCCGATTCACCAGGCTCCGGACCAGGACACCAGCACCGACCAGCAGGATCACCGACAAGGCCACCTGTACGCCCACCAGCATCCGCCGGGCCCGGGTTCCCCGGCGGTCGCTCACCGCCCCTCGCTGGCCGAACCACTGGCCGGGGCTTCGACCAGTGGCCTCGATGGCCGGGCCGACTCCCACCAGCGTGGCCACCACGGTACTCGCCAGCAGCAGGAAGCCGATGACCGGGGCATCGATCCGGATCGCGTCGAGCCGGGGCAGATCCGGTGAGGCCGCCACCAGCGACGCCACGCCCCAGATCGACAGGACCGCGCCGAGGATCCCGCCCAGCGTGGCCAGCAACAGGCTCTCGCCGAACAGCTGGCGGGCCAGCGCCATCCGCCCGGCCCCGAGCGCGGACCGGATTGCCATCTCGCCGCGCCGCTCGGTGGCCCGCGCCATCAGCAGGTTGGCCACGTTGGCGCCGGCGATCAGGAGGACGAAACAGACCGCCCCGAACACGATCGCGATCGGGAAGCGGACGTCGCCCACCATGTCGTCGTGCAGGGACACCAGGTTCACGTCCCAACCTTCCTGGCGCTCCGGAAACCGCTGGCGCAGCTGGCCGGCCAACTTCGAGGCTTCCTGCCGCGCCCCGACCAGCGACGCCCCGGGCGCCAACCGGCCGATGACCTGGAGGAACCGACCGCCGGCGGTGCGGCCCTCCTCGCCGATCGCCCACGGGAGATAGAAGTCGCGAGTGCCGACCCCGGCCCAGCTCATGGCCGGCGCGAATTCGAGCCGTTCCGGGAGCACCCCGATGATCTCGGCCCGGTTCCCGTTGATGAGCACGGATCGACCGATCACGCCAGGGTCGGCGCCGTACCGAGTCCGCCAGTACCGCTCCGACATCACCGTCACCGGAGCCGCCCCGCGAATCGCGTCGTCCGGACCGAACAGGCGGCCGGCCACCGGCGTCGCGCCGATCAGCGGGAAGAAGTCTCCCGTGGCGAGGACCGTCCCCACCTGCTCCGGCCGCTCCGTGCCGGTCAGCGACCCGCTCGTTTCGAACACCGCCGCGAGCGACTCGACCTGCCGCAGTTCGTCGCGCCAGGTCAGGAAGTTGGCGGGCGACGCGACGTTCCGCTCCGCGTCGCGAACGAGCGACCGCTCCCAGATCACCACCAGCCGGTCCGGGTTGGCGTACGGCAACGACCGCAACAGCACGCCGTTGACCGTCGCGAACGCGATCGTCGCCGCGGCCAGGGCGCTGCCGATGGTCAGGATCACCGCGCCCGACACCACCGGCCGACGGGTGAGGGAGCGAAAGGCCAGGGTCAGTCCGTTGCGCATGAGATCCCCGGGGTGACGGGTTCGAGGCGAGGCGAGCTGGTGAGCACCGGGAACTCCCAGGCGCCCGAGCGCCAGCCGGATGCCGAGAGTCAGGGCGACCACGGGATACCAGACCGCGGCGAGCGGTCCGAACCGACGGGCGATCTCGGCGTGGTCCTCCCGGAGGTCGCCGATCAGGTAGGGCGTCGAAGGATGCCGCCCGAGGAGCCGGGTCAGCAGCCACTCCGCCCACCGCGGGGGCCGGGGCGGCCTCATCGGCTCGAGGCCGATCCGAGCCGGCCCTCGAGGCCGCTCGCGAGGGCCGCGACGGCGCCGTAGGACCGCCGGAGCGCCGCAAGACCCGCGGGGGTCAGTTCGAAACGCCGCCGCGGAATCCCGCCCCGGGGCCCGTCGCCCGGCTCCGGCCGCCAGGACAGGTACTGCTTGGCTTCGAGCCGATCGAGGGTGGAGTAGAGCGCGCTCCGGGTTACCCGGCGGTCCGCGGCGGCCTCGATGGCGGCCCGAACGGCCGGGGCGTGGGCCCCGGCTTCCAGTCGAAGGATGGCAAGGAGGACGAGTTGCT
>JAEUJH010000125.1 GCA_016794825.1 Gemmatimonadota bacterium | reverse complement strand
GTACCGGCGCGGGCCCACGTGGAGCTGGACGTAGTTCCCGCACGCCTCGATCCAGTCCACCGCCGCCACGTCCACGAAGGTGAGCCGATCACCATCCCGCGCCACGATGCGCTCGAGCGGTCCGGGTTCGGTCGGCGCCACCGCGAGGCCGGCGGCCGCGAGGGCCTTGGCGCGCCGGGAGGTTTGGCGCCGGGGACCGGCGCCGTGGGCGCGCGCCGCCCGGTCGAGCGCCTCGCGGAGGCGGATCGGATCGACCGGCTTGAGGACGTAGTCGAGGGCGTTGACCTCGAAGGCCCGGATCGCGTGCCGATCGTAGGCGGTCACGAAGATCACCAGCGGCATCTCCTCGACCCCGATCTGCTCGATGATCTCGAACGCCGAGTGGCGGCCGAGCTGGATGTCGAGCAATACCAGGTCGGGTCGCCGGTCGACGATGGCGCGGACGGCGTCGTCGCGGCTCCCCGCCTCGCCGGACACGACGATGCCGGGCACGCCGGCCAGTTCCCGGCGGAGGCCCTGCCGAGCGAGCGGCTCGTCATCGACGATCAGGACGTTCATCCGCCGGCCGGGGCGAACGGGATCCGGAGTTCGACTCGCGCGCCCCGCCTGGCGCCATCACTGCCGCCGCTCGTCAGGGCCAGGGAGGCCCTCTCTCCGTACATCCGGCGGAGCCGTTCCCGGGTGTTGCCGAGTCCGATGCCCTGCCGGCCGCCGTTAGGTACCGGGCCGGGACCGTCATCCTCGACCGAGATCACCAGGCTCTGGCCGTCCCGCGTGGCCGCGAGGTCGATCGTGGTGGCATCGTCCCGACCCCAGGTGGCGTGCTGGATCACGTTCTCGACCAGCGGCTGCAGGAACAGCACCGGAACCCGGGCCCGTCGGGTTTCCGGGTCGACGGCGACGCGGATCGCCAACCGGTCGCCGAAGCGAACCCGCTGGATATCGAGATAGTCCTCGAGGAAGCTCAGCTCCTGCTCCAGCGCCACCTCGTCCTGGGCTTCGTCGAGGCTCCGCCGGAGCAGGGACGAGAGCCGGAGGATCATCTGCCGGGCCTTGTCGCCCTGCTCGGCGGCCAGGACGGAGATGGTGTTGAGAGTGTTGAAGAGGAAGTGGGGATGGAGCTGGGCCCGGAGCGCGTCGAGCTGCGCCCGGGTCAGTTGGGCCTCGAGGGCGGCGCTCCGGGCCGCCAGGTCGGCGGCCGCGAGCCGTTCGGTCGCGTAGAGGTAGCGCAGCCGCGCCGCGGTGGCCAGGGCCACCATGACCCAGTACCAGAAGAAGCCCATGAACCCGCCCCATACCATGCCCACGCTCTGGCCGCCGACGGCCAGCTCCCGGACCCGCGGATCCGTCGCCAGCGCCAGGGTCAGGACCCGGTGGAGACCGAACGCGACGAACGAGTGGGCCGGCGCCAGGATCAGGCTGCCGCCGAGGTGGGCCGCGACGGCGCCTAACGACGGGCGGCCATGGAGCGGAAACCGCCGCGTCAGGGCCAGTACCACCGGGACCAGGAGGGCCCACACGCCCCAGTAGAGCAGCTCCTGGAGGACGTCGAACGAAAGACCCGGCGGCCGTCGCCCGCTGGCGAGGGTCATCAACAGCCGCTGCGCCGTGAAGAACAGCCCGACCAGGAGCGTGAGGGCGACGACGCGGCTGCTCCGGACGTCCGGTGAGGTCATCGGCGAATCATCGGAACCGGTACCGGGTTTGGCAAGCGACGCCGGCGGTGCGGGCCCGGTCGTCCCGGAATCGGGCCCGGTCGTCACCGGATTCGGGCCCGCCCGCCCGCATTCGCTTGTCTCGACCCGGGCCAGCCCCGTTCCTTGCCACCATCCCGCAACCTCGAGGTTTCGATGGGCCGGATCCCGTTGGTCGTCATTCCCATGCTCTGCCTGGTCATCGCCGGCGGTGCTCATCCGGCTCCAGCGCCGGCGGCATCGCTTCGATCGGCGCCCCTGCGGCTCGAACACGTCGGCGCCGATTCGACCGGGTTCCATGTCATCGCCACCCTGATTGCCGGGCCGACCGAACTGATCGTCTGGGATGCCCAATACCACCGGCGGGACGCCAACCGCCTGGCCGACCGGATCGCCGCGACCGGCAAACGGCTCAAGGCCATCGTGCTCTCCCATCCCGATCACGACCACTACATGGGGGTCGCCACTGTCCTGGCGCGCTTTCCCGGAACGCCGGTGTACCTGTCCGCCGCGGGAATCGCCGAGTTTGCCAAGACCGGCGCTCAGTGGCTCGAGATGGAGCGACGCGGGCCCCTGGCCAAGGAGGCGCCCGACAGCCTCGTCATGCCACAGGCCCTTCCCCCCGGCGGGTTGACCGTGGACGGTCAGGCGCTCGAGATCCTGCCGGACCTGATCGGTGACAGCGGG
>JAEUJH010000189.1 GCA_016794825.1 Gemmatimonadota bacterium | reverse complement strand
CCGCTCACGCCCACGGCGCCGACGATCTGCCCGCCAACCTCGATGGGAATACCACCCTGGAGCGGTGTGAAGTCGTCGAGGGCGATCATCGGGGTCCGACCGTTCTTGATCAGCGTCTCGAACACTTCGG
Source organism: Gemmatimonadota bacterium (assembly GCA_016794825.1). Lineage (GTDB taxonomy): Bacteria > Gemmatimonadota > Gemmatimonadetes > Gemmatimonadales > GWC2-71-9 > SHZU01. Next base: position 1,598 of record JAEUJH010000189.1, on the reverse strand, counting down.
TCGGCCGCTTGAAGAGCGCCGCCGTCCGGGCCTTGCCGTAGGAGATCTGCGCGCCAGCGGGAAACGTCCCGTCGATCCGCGCGAGGTACATCAGACTGCCGCCATCGTCGACCACGGCGACCACGCCCGTGGTGTTGAGCCGCCGGGCCTCGGCGAGCACGGCGTCGCCGACACGGCGGGCCCCGTCCATCGAGAGCTGCTTCCGGGTATGCACCTGGCCCGCCGCGGCCGCCGGAAGGGCGGCGAGGGCGAGGGCCAGCATCAGCGTACGGGTCATTCGGATTCTCCTCTCATCGGGTAACGCGGATCGGCCCGACCGGTGAGTGCTGGCAACTTATTGTCCGTGCCACGGTCACTCGCCGCGTCGGGCCGGCCGACGTCAGGTACGGGGTTCTAGAAGGCGGCTTCGCCGAGGTTCGCTTCCGCCCAGGCGCAGTAGATCACGACCTTCTGCACGTCCTTGATGTACTCGGGCAGCGTGATCGTCTTGTTGAACTTGTCGTCCTTGATGGTCATCCGGTGCAGGAGGTAGCTGCGGCCCTTCGAGTCGACGACCTGCCAGTGGGCGTCGGGGGTCTTCGGATCCTTGACCTCGTCCGAGAGCGTCAGGGTGATCCGGCCCGCGTCCATCGTCATGGTGACGTTGCCGCCGTTGACCTTCGCGCCGGCGAACGACTTGCTCACCTTCACCACGGGGGCGCCCGTGGGAGACACCGCGGCGGTCGTGGTGATCACCGCGAGGGCCGCCAGCGCGCTCAACATCCAGCTCCGCATTTGCTTGCTCCTTTGTGTTCGAGGCACCGTTGTGGCGACATCCGTCGCCGCGAGCGGGGTGCGCGATCCGCGTCGCTTCACGGCAGTCAACGCGGGATTTCGAGGAGCGGTTCCCGGAGGGTCGTTCAGGACGGAGACGGGCTCGAGCCGGGCCCGTGCCGCTGGGCCCAGCGGCAGAAGATGCAGGGATAGCGAGGATCGTGGTCGAGTTTGGCGCAGTGATCGCCGCGCCCGCGCCGGCGGTGGATTGCCGCCGCGGCGAGCATGCCGAGCGGCGGCGCCACGAAGTAGAGCCAGATCGAGTCCCATTGCCCCGACGCCAGAGCGGATCCCGTGGTGCGCGCGGGGTTGAGGCTCATTCCGGACAGCGGCGCCTCGACCGTGATGAAGCTGGCCACCAGCACCGCGGCCGCCACGCCGGCCCATCGCGCTCGCGCTGGATCCGATATCAGGTGCAGGACCACTGTCATCAGGAGGAACGCGATGACGACCTCGGCCGCGAGCGCCGCCGCGGCACCGGCCGGGCCCGGCACCGTCACGACGTAGGCCACGGCCGGATCGGCCACGGCTGGTCGGAACAGCGCGGCGGCCACCGCCATCCCACCGATCGCTCCGACGAACTGCCCCGCCACGTATCCGACGACGTCGCCCGGCGCCACCTTGCCCAGGTGGTAGAAGGTGAGCGTGGTGGCCGGATTGAGATGCGCGCCTGATCGACGGCCCCAGGGCGAGTAGACATTGAGCACCGCCATGGCGCCCATGGCGAGCCCCATCAGGGCGCGCCGGATCAGCGGGTCAGGGAGAGCGCGAGGGAGGTATTCAGG
>JAEUJH010000102.1 GCA_016794825.1 Gemmatimonadota bacterium | reverse complement strand
CACGGTCGGGATCCAACCGGAGGTTCGCTCGATGGCGCGGCTCCTTGCTCCCTTTGCCCGGCTGGCGGTCGGGGCCCGCGCCCTGATCGCCTCCAACGTCCTCGCGGGCCTCCTCGTCGGCTGCGGGGGCTCCACGACCGCTCCGACGCCGCCCCCGCCGCCCCCGCCGCCATCGGCCACGACGGGCGGGATCTCGGTGCCACTGCCGACCGCGTCGACCGCCGCTGGCATCGATGAATGGCGGGCGGCGATTACGGGGCCGAGCGGACCCCAGAGCCGAACGGGTGCGCCCGGCTCCACCTTGATTTTTTCCGCGCTGACACCGGGCCAGTACGGGGTCACGCTCGAGGGTCTCGAAGGGTCGGTCATGACGCTCCGAGGCGAGACGTCGGTGACGGTTCAGGCCGGGGTCACCGCCCAGGCCACGGTCACGACCACGTCACTTTATCTCATTGCCACCGACGGCCCGGCCCTGAGCGACGTCGTGGGTGGCGTGGTGACCGCCCGGGTCACCGTGCGTCGCGACGGTCAGGCCGCCCCCGGAGCCACGGTGCGATGGTCGGTGGCGAGCGGCGGCGGCAGTGTGGCGGCGGGCAGCAGCCCGACGGACGCGGCGGGCCTGGCGACGATCCCCTGGACGCTCGGCGGCAGTGCCGGTGCCCAAAGCCTCACGGCCATCGTCGGCACCGGGCCGGCCGCGGTACAAGTGGCGATCCCGGCGACCGCCACGCCGATCGTGCTGGTCATGAAGGTCCCGCCATCGACCCCGGCACGGAGCGGCGTTCCGCTGGCGGTTCAGCCGCAACTCCAGGTCCAGTCCGCGGGCACCGACCTCCGTCGAGCCGGGGTTCGAATCACGGCCGCGGTTCCCGCCGGGACCGGCACGGTGACGGGAGGGTCGATTACCACGGACGCCAACGGGCTTGCCACGTTCACGGCCCTGACCCTCTCCGGCGGGGCCGGTGCCCGCCAGCTCACGTTCGACACTCCGGACTATCAGGGGACCACGACGGTCAACGCCGCGGTCACGTTGGTAGATGCCTCGCTCGCGGCCGGCGCGCGTCATGTCTGCGGGATCGCGAGCGGTGGGGCCACTTGGTGCTGGGGCGACAACGACGCGGGTCAACTCGGCGACGGAACGACCGTCAGCCGCGCCGCGCCGGTGGGGGTGACGGGGGGTCCTCCGTTCGTGGCGGTCACGGCTGGCGACGCCCACAGTTGCGGCTTGACCGCCGCCGGGGCCGCCCATTGCTGGGGGGAGAACTTCGAAGGAGAACTTGGCGACGGCACCGCAACGGATCGGTCCCGGCCGGTGGCCGTGACGGGTGGTCACACCTTCGCGGCGGTGACCGCTGGCGCGCGTCATTCCTGCGGTCTCACCAGCGCCGGCGCCGCCTGGTGCTGGGGCTGGAACAACACCGGCGAACTTGGTGACGGGTCCACCGCGCAACGCCAGGCGCCCGTGGCCGTGAGTGGCGGGCGGGTATTTGCCTCACTGGCCGCGGGCGGCGGGCACACCTGCGGCCTCACTCCGACCGGGGCGGCGTACTGCTGGGGCTGGAACATCGCCGGTCAGCTTGGCAACGGAACCAACGCGAACTCGGCCGTGCCCGTGGCCGTGAGCGGTGGGCGGTTGTACGATGCCCTGGTGGCCGGGCGGTCCTTTACCTGCGGACTCACTCGGGCCGCGGTGGTCTACTGCTGGGGCGACAACGGCTTCGGCCAACTCGGCGACGGGACCCTGTCGAACCGAACGTCGCCGGTGCCCGTGTCCGGCGGATTCACGTTCGGCCTGCTGGCCGCCGCCCAGTCCTCGGTGTGCGGCCTGACGTCGACCGGCGCCGCCCATTGCTGGGGCCGTGGCCTCGGCCTGGCCATGGCGGACGGCGCGGACACCCGGGAGCCCGTGCCGATTCGGGGCGGACCAACCTTCACGACGTTGGTGGCGGCCGAGGCAGCCGCCTGCGGCCTGACCGTCGCGGGCGCGGCCTACTGCTGGGGGAGGGGTGACAACATCCTCGGCGATGGCCTGACCGAATACGTCGGGACGCCGGTTGCCATCCAAGGCGGGCCGACGTTTGTTTCGTTGGCCGGTGGGGAGGCCCATACCTGCGGGCGGACCGCTGGCGGGACGGCCTACTGTTGGGGGGCCAATCCCGACGGTCGCCTCGGTGATGGGACGAGCAGCGTTCGGTCCACGCCAGTCGCGGCGACTGGCGGTCTCCTCTTTGGCACCCTCGTCACGGGTGGGGGGCACAGTTGCGGGCTGGGGTTCAACGGGCTGGCCTTCTGTTGGGGACGGAACGGAGCCGGGGAGTTGGGCGACGGAACCACCTCGAACCGGACCACGCCGACCGCGGTGGTCTCGGGTCTCACTTTCTCCACGCTCGCGGCGGGCGACGACCACACCTGTGGTCTGGCCAGTGGTGGCGTGGGCTACTGCTGGGGAGCGAACGCGAGCGGGCAACTTGGCGACGGCAGCATCACGAATCGGACCGGGCCGGTCGTCGTGGGCGGGAGCTTGGCCTTCACGGCCATCGGGGCGGGGACCGGGTTTTCCTGCGGCCTTGCCGCGCTCGGCAGCGCGTTTTGCTGGGGCCGGAATAACTGGGGGCAGTTGGGCAACGGGACGACCCAGGATAGTCCCGTACCCGTGGCGGTCGGGGGTGGGCTCCATTTCACGACGCTCGCCGTCGGCGGAACCCATGCCTGCGGGCTGGTCGGGGCCGGGACCGCCTATTGCTGGGGATACAACGTGGATTACCAGGTTACCGGCGCTTCCGACCCGGGTTGGAGTTCACCCGATTTCGTGGACGGGTGGCGACTTGGGAATCAAGCCGCCGCCGCGTAGGCCGCCTCGAAGGCGACCGGTGATTGATACCCCAGCGCCGAGTGCCGCCGGCGTGGGTTGTACCAGCCTTCGATGAAGCGAAACACCGCCGCTCGGGCCTCGGCCTGCGAGCGGAAGGTATGACGATCCAGCAGCTCGCATTCCAGCGTCGCGAAGAAGCTCTCACACAGGGCGTTGTCGTAGCAATCCCCGATGGTCCCGCGGGACGGCCGGACGCCGAGGACGCGGCACCGGTCGCCGAAGGCCAGCGAGGTAAACTGGCACCCGTGATCCGAGTGCAGGATCACGGCGCCCGGGCGACGCTGCACCCGGGCCATCTCGAGGGCGTCCAGCACCAGCTCGGTCCGCAAGTGGGTGGCCATCGCCCAGCCGACGATGCGGCGGCTGAACGCGTCCAGGACGACCGCCAGAAACAGGAAACCGGCCCAGGTCGGGATGTAGGTGATGTCCGCGACCCAGAGCTGGTTCGGCGCCGCCGCCGCGAACTGCCGCTCGACGAGATCGGGCACCCGAACCGCCACGGGCCCGCGCTGGGTCGTCGTCACCCACCGCCGCCGACTCACCCCGACGAGCTCGGCCGCGCGCATCAGCCGCGCCACCCGCTTCTGGCCCACGTGATGCCCCGCGTCCCGCAAGTCCCGCAGGATCCGTGGGGCCCCGTACGTGTCATCCGAGGCCGCATGGCTCGCCTGGATCGCGGCGGTCAGGATGATGTCCTGGCGAGCCCGCCGGGACGGGGCCCGGTGGCGCCAGGCGTAGAACCCGCTGGGGGAGAGTCCGAGGACGCGACACATCGTCGCGACCGGAAAGTCGGCCTGGTGATCCCTCACGAACCCGAACCCCCGCTCGAGGCGGGTGGGATCGTGCCGGTCTCCCGAGCGAACCAGGCCGTGGCTTTTGCCAAGATCTCCCGCTCGACCTTGAGTCGGCGGACCTCGCGCCGGAGCTGGCCGAGTTCCTCCCGTTCGGCGCTGGTCAGGCCGTCGGTCCGGTGCCCGGCGTCCCGGTCCGCCTGCTGGACCCAGTTCCGAATCGTCTGGGCCGACGGCTCAAACTCGCGGGCAAGCTCCTCGGGTGTGCGACCTGACCGCACCAGGGCGATCAATTGCTGGCGAAACTCCGGCGGGTAGATCCGGGCCGGTTTCGATGTCCTGCGGGCCATATGGGTGGACCCTCCTCCCCCCAAGGGTGAAGTGTCCACGAGATCGGGTCAACTCCACGCCACCCTTCGTCTCCGCGCGGCCGCCGCCGTGCTTCCGGACCTGGTCAGCACCGCGCGCCCGGCGACCATCTTCGATCGGAAGATGGCCGACTTTCGAGCGCGCCGGGAGCGGGGCTTCGGGAAGTTCCTCGACGAAACCGATATCCAGGCGATGCACGTCTCGCGGACCGCCGAGGTGCTTCGGGTTGCCCCGGGCGTCCGGGTCTCGATCAATCCGCCCGGGGTGCCTGGATCGTCCGTGCGGTTTGCGCGGTGTCCCCAGGCAACGAAGGTGAGTGTCTGGATCGATGGATTCAAACAGCCGATCGGTAGCGACACCCTTGGCTTCAATGCGTGGGAAAAGGCCAACCGGCTGCAGGCATTGACGGGCGAGTTGCTCGATCGCGTCGCCCCGCAGCAGATAGCGGGCATCGAGATCTATGTGGGCACCGCCCAGATCCCGGCGGAGTTCAGGGACGACAGTTGCGCCGCCATCGTCGTGTGGACCAAGTAGGCCCGGGTCCGCGTTCAGGCCCCAACCACCGTGAGTCCCATGGCGCTCGCCGCGGTGGCGAGTTCGCGGTCGTGGGTCGCAACGACGAGCGCGTCGCCCGTCGCGTCCCGCCAGGCCAGCGCCGTGGCGAGGTGAATCGCGTCCAGCGTGCCCAGCGGCGTCGGGAAGGGCTCGGCCGCGCGCCGAAGGACGGCCCGGGACACGTCGACCACCTCGCAGGCCTCGAGGAGCCGGAAGACCGCGCCCCGCCGTTCGGCGACGTCGTCCACCGAGAGCGCCCCTCGCCGCCCCATCCGATCCAGGGTCCGGAGGCTCTCGACCTCGGTGAGGGCACTCGCCACCGCCCGCTCCACCGTGGTCCACTGGGCCAACTGACCCGGCTCGCCAAGGACGAGCCGGAGTACGACGGACGCGTCGAGGTAGGCAATCACCGGGAGGACTGCCGCTCCTCCATCAGGTCGCGAAGGCTGTCGACCGGTCCGACGAGGGGCGGCGGAAACCCGACCTCCCGGAGCGGCCGCAACGGTCGCCGGACGGCAAGTGGCGCCTCGCTGGCCTGGTACGGGACGAGGCGCGCGATCGGGGTGTCGCGATCGTAGACGACGACCGGATGGCCCCGGCGCGCCGCGCGGAGATACTCGCTGAGCCGGGCCTTGAGGGTGGCGACCCGGACGGTCCTTTCGGGCGATTTCTTCATGGTCTCATGATAGTCATGAATGGTCATGACCGCAAATGGGTGGCGGAGCCGTCGGTCAAGACGGTCGGCCGGCCAGCGCCCGATGACCGCCATCGCTCGCGCGGCGTCGAGATTGGCCGCCATGGTGATCCGCTCACCCGGACCTGGCGATGGTAGCACGTCTGTGCTACCGTTGAGGTAGTTCTCACAGGCGGGATCCATGGTTCGCGAGGTGAAGCTGCGGCAGGTGGGTGGTTCCGTCGGAGCCACGGTTCCAAAGGACATGGCGGACCGCCTGAACCTGGCGGTCGGGGACCGGATCCTCGTGGTGGAAACCGAGCAGGGCATTCTCCTGAGCCCCTATGACCCGACGGTCGAGAAGGCCCTGGCCCTCGCGGCTCGCACCGCCAAGACGTACCGAAACGCCCTCCGCCAGTTGGCCAAATAGCCCTCTGTGGAACCTCGGTGGATCGACCGGGTGGTCGTCGATGCCATTCACCTGGACCAGATCCGGGAGCATGGTGGCCTTGCCGGAATCCGGGATGAAAGCGCCCTCGAGGCGGCGCTGGCGCGGCCTCGACAGAAGCGCCACTACGAGCCGGGCACGTCGATTCCTGCCTTGGCCGCGGCCTATGGCTTCGGCCTGAGCCGGGGTCACCCGTATCGCGATGGGAACAAGCGGGTCTCGTTCGTGGTGATGGTGGCCTTTCTGGAGCTCAACGGGTGGCGGTTCACGGCCACCGAGGAGGAGGTCGTCGCGGCGATGGTGGCGTTGGCGGCGGGCACGCTGGACGAGGCTGCGCTGGCGGGCTGGTTGGCGAGTCGCTGCAAGAAGCCGCGCGCCCGTGGTCGGGCTAGGTAGCATCGAGCCGCGGTCGTCGTGCGCCGCTCGCAATCATGGAGCAACGCCCCATGATCGCACGCTTCGTGGCCGTTGCCTTGACCGTTCAGGCGCCAACCACCGTGAGTCCCATGGCGCTCGCCGCGGTGGCGAGTTCCCGGTTGGGGGTCGCCAGGACGGGCTCGACGAGGGGCGGCGGAATCCCGATGGTCATGACGGCAATAAGTGCGATGATCCGCTCCTCCGCCGCGCGGAGCGCCGCCAGCGACGCGGTCAGGCTCGCCGCAACCAGCCGGCGGCGGGTCGGGGTCGACCTACCCGACCGGGTCGGGCCGGAAAATGTTCCACCATGACCCGCGAGTTCTTTGACCTCGAGACCGCCTGCCTCCAGCTGCCTGTCCCCCGAACAGAAGCTCCGCACCCTCGACGCCATCCGCCGGAGCGCCCGACTCGCGACCGAGCTGGGCGACCGGATTCGGCGGCGAACCGACGAAGCCGCGCCGCGAGCCGAATCGAAACCGTCGGTCGGGTGACCCACCTCGGCCTCGGGCCGGTCTAGGCGCTGGCCAGGTCCGCGCAGAGTTCGGTGAGCGGGAGCGCCTCGATTCCCTCTGCCAGCGGAAACCGCTCCGTCCCGCCGTACACCACCAGGCGGCGTTCGGGTGCCACGGTTTCGCTGGCGAAGTGGAACCCGCGCTCGAGCCGCGGCGCCAGGCCGCGCTTGATCTCGATCGCCCATGGCTTCCGCCGGCCGGGGAACCGGAGCAGCAAGTCGATCTCGGCCCCGGCGGCCGTGCGGACGAAGAACGCTTCCGTTCCGTCCGGCGCGGCGGCAATCAGGGACTCGATCGCCAGACCCTCCCAACTTCCCCCCGCCACCGGATGGGCGAGCAGGGCCTCGCGGTCGGCAACGCCGAGGAGCGCGTGCACGAGCCCGCCGTCGCGGACGTAGACCTTGGGCGACTTGATCAGGCGCTTTCGTGTGTTGCCGTGCCAAGGGGCCAGCCGGCGCACCAGCAGCAGATCCACCAGCAGATCGAGGTACCCCGCAACGGTCTTGCCGTCCACCGCCAGCGCCCGGGCCAGCGCCGCCGCGTTGAGCAGGCCGCCTTGCTGGTGGGCCAGCATCGTCCAGAAACGACGCAGGGTCTCGGCTGGAATCCGGGGCCCGAGCTGCGGGATGTCTCGCTCCAGGTGGGTCCGGATGAAGTCCGTGCGCCACCGCAGGCTCTGGCCGTCGGTCGCGGCGAGAAAACTCTCCGGGAAGCCCCCCGCAGCCAGAGCGTGTCGGTCCGGCGACGCCCGACTTCGCCGGCGTCGAGCGGCGCCAACTCGAGCGCAAGCGTCGTCTTCCCGACCTGGCGCGGTCCAAGCAGCGCCACCGCCGGGCTATCCGCGGCGTGGAATCATCCTTGCATTCATGGATCACCGCTCCAGAAATGCAAGCTTCTGGCTGGCTCCGCCACCCCCTGTTCCCTCGCGGGTTGTCGGGCCAATCGACCCGGGACGCCGACGACGACCCGCCGCTACCAGAACCGTTCGAGCCGCCCGACCAACGCCACCCCGGTCGAACCGGACGAGAGGCCGATCGCCAGCGGAAGCCCAGTGACCCGGCGCCAGGTCGGCCCATGGGAGAGGCCACCAGCAACGAGCCCCGCCACCAGTCCGACCCCACCCCCCAACACCGCCCCCCGCAGGCCTCGGCGGACGAGCTGACCACCCGTGCAGTCACCGTCGCCGCAGCCGAAACTCCCATCGTCCTGAAACACGCCGTGGAACACCCCGACGAGCAATCCCGCCGTCGCCCCAACCGAGGCACCAATCTCGGCCCCCCGGCGCCATTGCCGGCCGCGGCCGACGACCACATCCATGGCGGTGATCTCGCTCCGCCGGACCGCCACCTCGGGCGCGGCTGGCCAACTTCGGAGGACGAGCGTGTCGCCGGTGATGGCGACAATCGTCGACTCGAACGACTCCCGCCCGAAGCGAGGCACGGTGATCCGGATCCGTTGGTTGGGCGCCAAGCTGACCGACCCGGCCGGAATCTGAGCCTGCCCCTCGAGCGCGGGCACCGGCAGGGCGGCGGCCAGGAAGAGGAGCACCGACATGTCAGCTCGACGTCGCGGCCTGGAGCCCCGCTGGTTCGTTGGCCGCATCAACTCGTTCACAGCGTCCTCCCGATCACGGCCTCGATCTCGGCCTTGGCCAGTACATAGTCGAACCGGGCCCGAACCGCCTCCGATTCCGCGTTATTGAGGGTCTCCTGCGCCCGGCTCAGCAGGTCGATGTCGAGCGACCCGATCCGGTACCGCTCCAGCTGGACCCGGACCAGCGCCCGCGCGGCGTCGAGGTTGGCCTGGGTGGTGGTGATCCGCTCCTCCGCCGCGCGGAGCGCCGCCAGCTGCGTGGTCAGGCTCGCCGCCACCAGCCGGCGGGCGTCGGCGGTCTGGGCCTTGGCGGTCTCGTAGCTCGAACGGCGCTGCGAGATCTGCAGCTCGCGTTGAAACCGGTTGAAGAGCGGAAAGCTCAGGCCTAACCCCAATCCGCGGCTGTTGAAGAGCTGATAGTCGTTGCCGGCGCTCCCGGCAAACGAGGTATTGGCCGTCAGGTTGAGGGAAGGGAAGTACTGCGACTTGGCCGCCCCGACGTCCGCCCGGGCCGCGTCCTCGGCCGCCGCCACCCGGAGCACCTGCGGCGCCTGGTTGGTGGCCTCGGCCATCAGCGCCGTCGTGTCGACGATGGCCGTGACCCGCAGCAGGCTCGAGTCCTGTTCCGCGCGGACCCGGCCGGTCTCTCCCACGGCCCGGGCCAGCGCGGCCTCGTTCCGGGCCAACTGGCTCTGCTCGCTGGCCAGCTGGAGGCGGGCTTGATTGAGGTTGACCGTGGCCTGGAGCGAATCGGCCACGGTGGCGGCGCGGGTGGCCAGTTTGGCGATGGCGATCCGGAACTGCTCCTCGGCCCGGCGGATGCTCTCGAGCCGGACCTTGACGAGTTCACCGGCCTGGAGCGCGTTGACGAACGCCTGGGTGGTGCGGAGTCGGTTCTGGGCCCGCTCGTACTCGAGCCCGGCGGCCGCCTGGGCCCGCTGGGCCCGGGCGGAGGCGATGTCCTTACCGCGCCGGAACCCGGTGAACAGGTCATACGAGGCGTTGGCGCCGAGGTTGAGGCCGGTGCTGCTGACCCCGCCGGCCAGCACTTCGCCGGTGACGGGATCGACCCGCGACGGGCCGTCGGAAAAGCTGGTGTTCCAGTTGGCCGAGGTCCGGAGGTCCGGGAGGAAACTCGAGTAGGCGGCGCGGACGCCGACTCCCCGGTCGCGAACCGTGCCCTGGGCCTGGACCACTTGAGGGTCGACGGCCTCGGCGCGGCGGAGGGCCTCGGCCAGGGTGATTGCCCGGGGTTGAGCGGCCAGGGGAGCGGCCAGGGCGCAGACGGTGGCGAGGGCCCAGGGGGCGGCGCGTTTGAGTGCCATGGACAAAAGTACCGCCGGCCGGATCGAGGGTTAAGGGT
>JAEUJH010000092.1 GCA_016794825.1 Gemmatimonadota bacterium | reverse complement strand
GCCGACGTCCTCGGCGTCTCGGTCGAGGGACACCAGGTGACGCTGAGTCCGGCCTCGGCGTGGATGATCCGCGACGGGAAGCGGGCCGAAATGGTGAAGTGCGCGCCGCTGACCGCCGATCTCTTTGCGCTCTACGGCCGGCTGGAGCGCGTGGCCGGCGATTTTGCCTGGGATCCGAGCGCGGCCACGCTCCATGAGGCCGGCCCGCTCCGGCCGATCACCACCGGGGCTCCCCACACCCGCTTCGTCGATCTGGATCTCGGCGCGCTCCACGCATGATCGGCGCGGTCCTCACGGAGCTGGCGCCGCGGGTCAGCCACGCCGACCTGGTCCGGACCACCGACGAAACCCTGTCCGTCGCCGTCGACGCCGACGGGATCGAGATCCTCGAAGATCATGCCGACGCGATCCAGGTTCGGGCGGTCGAGCACGGTCGCCTCGGCTGGGCCGCGGGTTCCACCTCGGAGCTGCCCGCCGTCGTGGCCGCCGCGCTCCGATCGGCCGCCATCGGCGAACCGACTACCCTGTTCCCGCCGGCGCCCGCCGGACTGGCCGCCGTCGCCACCAGTTCGCCGGCCGCGCGGTCGTTGGCCGCCGGCGACCTGATCGACCTGGCCCGCCGTCTCGGCGACCGGCTGGCGCGACGGGGCTGGACCGTGGAGACCTGGGCGGAGCGATCGATCGGGCTGGTCGAGGTCGGCAACACCCGCGGGGTGCTGACCTCGTACGAGGTGACGCTCGCGGGCATCGGGGCGGTCGTCGCCGCCAGCGGCGGGCCGATCTGTCGGGTCCATCAGGCCCGGGTTGGTCCGCCGGAAACGGCCGATCTGGAGCGGCTGGTCGACGAGGTGGAGGCCCGGCTCACGCCGCCGGTCCTCGACGAGCCGACGCTCCCCCCGAGCGGCCGGGTCTGGTTCGGGCCCCGCGCGGTGCGGTCCCTGCTCGAACCGGTGCTGGCCCGGCTGACCGGCGACCGGTGGCTGACCGGGCCCGCCGGATGGACCCTCGACGACCGCCTAACGCTGATCGACGATCCGCACGCGGCGGGTCGGCCGGGGAGCCGCCCGATCTGCGACGACGGCGTCGTCACCCGCCCGGTGGTCCTGATCGAGCGGGGCGCGCCGGGGCAGGGCATCGTCGATCTGGTCGCCGCGTCGCGGCATCGAGTGCCCGCCACCGGTCACGGGTGGCGACGGGGCTTCTCGGCGGCCCGCACCGGGTTCTCCAATCTGATCCTGGCCGACGGCGACCGGCCCGCCGACCGGCTCGGCGCGGCGCTGGGCGACGGCCTGTTCGTGCCCGAGTTCCGGTTCGGTCCGGCCCCGAATCCGGCGACCGGGATCTTCCGGGTCGAGGTGCCGTGGGCGTTCCGGGTCGAGGGGGGGCGAGTCGTCGGTCGGATCGATGGCGTCGTCCTGGCGGGCGACGCGTTCGAATTGCTCGGGCGGGTGACGGCGATCGGCGCCGACGGCGAGTGGATCGGCGCGGCGCGGATGCCGTCGCTGGTGGTCGACGGGGTCCGGTTCGACCTCCGCTAGGAGGTCGAACCGATCAGGCGTTCTTGAGCGTGGCGATCAACTGGTCGGGGGCGGCGCCGGCCACCAGACCTTCGTAGATCCAGGTCAGCACATCGGGGCTTCCCACCAGGAAACGGCAGCGGGCATCGCCCCGGCTCCGGCACTCCACTTCCATGACCGCGGCCGGATAGCCACCCAGCCGGGTGAAGAAATCCGACAACATGCCGGCGCTGAAATGGCACGACGGCACCGCGGCGCCGCGGGGTTCGGCTTCGGCCCAATCGGAGCTGTCGAAGCCGAGGAGGCCGGGCGCGAGCTGCTCGACCATGGCCGAGCCCCAGCCGTCCTCGCGGAAGTATCCGCCGAGGGCCTCGCCGAGGTAGCGAACGTCGAGGGCCTGCGGGGTCTCGACCCCGTACCGCTGGGCGACGGACTCGACGAATCCGTCGTAGGCGGTCACCCCGGCGGCAAAGCCGATTTCCCGGAGGAGGCTCGGGGCCCGATCGGGGGCTTCCCGCTCGAGGACGACTCGGAGTTGATCGAGGGCGGCACGGCCGAGGGACAGGCGGGGCGGCGTCATGGTGGTGGCCATGGCGACCAAGCTAGGCCTCCCGGCCGACACGGCGCAAGAGTTCGGCTTCGTCGATGATCTCGATGCCGAGTTCCCGGGCCTTGTCGAGTTTGGAACCGGCGTCGGCGCCGGCCACCACCGCGTCGGTCTTCTTGCTGACGCTGCCGGTGACCCGGCCGCCGGCGTTCTCGATCAGGGCGGCGGCGTCGGTGCGGGACAGCGTGGGCAGGGTGCCGGTCAGGACGTAGGCCTTGCCGGCCAGGGCGTCGCCCCGGGGGGCGACGTTAGGCTCCTCGGTGGCGACCCCGGCCGCCACCAGCCGATCCACCAGGTCCGCGTTGGCCGCCGCGCCGAAGAACTCGACCACGGCGGCCGCGATGGTCGGCCCGATGCCGGGGACCTCGCCGATCGTGTCCTGGTCGGCGGCGCGAAGCGCGGCCAGGGTGCCGAACCGGCGGGCCAGGAGCTGGGCCACGTTCTTGCCGACGTGCCGGATCCCGAGGCCGAAGAGCAGCAGCGCCAGCGGTCGATGTGTCGAGTCGGCGATCGCCGCCACCAGCTGCCCGGCGGACTGGTCGGCAAAGCGGTCGAGGGCGACCAGCTCGTCGACCCGGAGCCGGTAGAGGTCGCTCACGTCGCGGATCAGGCCGGCGTCGAGGAGCTGACGGACCCGCTCGGCCCCGAGGCCCCGGATGTCCATCGCGTCGCGGCCGGCAAAGTGGACGATGGCCTCGAAGATCCGACCCGGACAGCCGGCGTTGACGCAATACCGCATGACCTCGTCGGGCGGGCGGACCACCGGCTGGCCGCAGGCCGGGCACTCGGTCGGCGGCGCGAACGGCCGCTCGGCGCCGGTCCGCTGGTCGCGCAGCGGGCCGATCACCTGGGGAATCACCTCGCCCGCGCGCATGATCTCGACGTAGTCGCCCTCGCGAATGTCCTTCTGGGCGATCTGATCCTCGTTATGCAGCGTGGCGCTCGAGACCGTCACCCCGCCGACCTCGACCGGTTCGAGCACGGCATACGGGTTGAGGGCCCCGGTCCGCCCGACGTTGATCCGGATCTCGTTGAGGCGGGTGACCGCCACCTCGGGCGCGAACTTCCGGGCAATGGCCCAGCGGGGTTCCCGACCGCCGACGATCCCGAGATCCTCCTGGAGGTCCCGCCGGTCGACCTTGACCACGATGCCGTCGGCCTCGAAGGGCAAGGTGCCGATGAGCCGCTCGTACTCGGGGATCGCCGCCTGCACGGCGGCGAGATCGGGGAACCGGCGGCGATGCGTTTCGACCGGGAACCCCCACCCGGCCAGGACCTCCAGCATCTCGTGGTGGGTGCGGGCCGGCGGCTCGCCCTCGACCACCTCGACGTGGAACGCGAACATCCGGAGCCGGCGCGACCGGGTCGTGGCGGGGTCGAGCTGGCGGAGGCTCCCCGCCGCCGCGTTGCGCGGATTGGCGAACGGCGGCTCGCCCTCGGCCTCGCGGCGGCGGTTGAGCTTCCGGAACGCGGCGATCGGGAAGTAGACCTCGCCCCGGACTTCCATCAGGGCGGGATGGTCAGAGCCCCGGAGCACCAGCGGCACGTCGGGGATGGTCCGGAGGTTGGCGGTGACGTCTTCGCCGATCGTCCCGTTGCCGCGGGTGGCGCCGACGACGAGGCGGCCGTGGCGGTAGGTGAGGCAGATCGCGGCCCCGTCGATCTTGATCTCGGCGGCGTAGCCGCCGGTCCGGACGTCGGGGTTGAGGCGCGCGTTCCGTTCCTCCCAGGCCGTCA
Organism: Gemmatimonadota bacterium; assembly: GCA_016794825.1. GTDB lineage: Bacteria > Gemmatimonadota > Gemmatimonadetes > Gemmatimonadales > GWC2-71-9 > SHZU01. The sequence continues at coordinate 10,035 of JAEUJH010000092.1, read as the reverse complement.
GCTCCTCGGGGCTGAAGGCGTTGGCCAGCGAGAGCATCGGCCGGAGGTGCGGGTGTTTGGTGAGCGACGACGCCGGTTCGCTCCCGACCCGCTGGGTCGGACTGTCGGGGGTGAGGAGCTCGGGGTGATCCCGCTCGAGTGCCTGCAGTTCGCGGAAGAGCCGGTCGTACTCGGCGTCGGGGAGTTCGGGCGCGTCCTCGATGTAGTACTGATGGTTGGCCCGGTCGATGGCCTGGCGGAGTTCGCTGATCCGGCGGGCCGCGGCGCTCTGGTCGGTCATCCCTTCGAATCGCGCGTCAGGACCGTCAACGCCACCCCGGCCAGGCGGTCGAGTTCGGCCTTGGAGGTGCGCGGGAGGAGGTCGTCGAGCCCGGCCTGATCCTGCTGGGTAAAGCTGGTGAGCAGGCGGGACAGGAACGCGATCATCGCGGCCCGCTCCCGGTCCTTCTCGAGCCCCTGATCGCTGCCCCGCTGGCGGGCCTGGAGCCGTTCGAACCGGTGGGCGGTCCGGAGCGCCCGCGCGGTCACGTCGGCCACCAGCTTGGCCCACTGGATGTCCGGGGGCGACAGCGGTGGCCGGGTTCGATCGGTCCGGAGGAAAATGGCGCCGATGGTGACGCGTCTCCACACGACGGGCACCACGGTGATCGACTGGACCCGCCGAGTGGCGAGCATGTCCTGGACCGGTTCGAGCGCGGGCTCGTGGATCACGTCCGGGATGTTGACGATCTCGCCGCTGTCGAGCGCCTGCCGGAGTTCGGGATAGTCGGCCAGGTCGACGACCTGGCTCCGGAGGGAGGGATCCTCGTAACTCGCCACCAGGTGGACGCTGCCGCCGCCCTTCTCGGTCAGGAACACGGAGCAGCGGTCGAGTTCCAGCGCGTAGCCCACCCGGCGGGCGACGGCGTGGACGATGTCGCGGTAGTTGAGCGACCCGGCCAGCTCGCGGAGGAGCTCGATGATCATGAGGAGCCGCCGTCGCTCCGTTTCGAGCTGCTCCACGCGGGCTCGGAGGGTGCCGAGCTCGGCGGCGGGGAACCGGGCCTGGTTCACGAGGACCAACGGCGGTGGGCCATCGGCGAAAAGTGACAGCGGACCGGATGGGCGGCAAGCCGGGGTCCGGCCGCCCTGTGGCCCCGGGCGTGGTCCGGCCCCTATCTTCTGGCCCTGGTCCGGCGCTCGCTCCGGAGTAGCGACGGGCTCGACCGGTCGGAGGCACCATGGCGGAATTCACCAGCGCGACACCGCTCGGACCGGACGCGACGGTTCGGGACCACGAGAACCAGGCCGAGCAGCTGCTGGCGGCCCTGCGGGCCGGGAACGCGACGGCCGTCCGGATCTTCCACCAGTGTCATCCCCGGTTCCTCGATCCCGAGGTGACGTGGCTTCCTCGGCCGGTGGGCGACGACGAGATCCGGGCCGCCGGGCTCGATCTGGACGATGCCCGCCTGGCCGTTGCCCGCGCCGCCTGCTATCGCGACTGGCCGGCCCTGGTCGATCACGTCACCGAAATCGGCCGACCCGACTCGCCGGTGCGGGCGTTCGAACTCGCGGTGGAAGCGCTGATTCGGGGCGATCGGACGGCGCTCGAGGCCATGCTCCGGCGGAATCCCGAGCTGGTTCGGGCGCGCTCGGTCCGGGTCACCTGCTTCGATCCGGCCGTTCATCGGGCCACCTTGCTCCACTATCTCGGCGCCAACGGCGTCGAAGGGCATCGCCAGCGGTCGCCCGCCAACGCGGTGGAAATGGCCGAGCTGGTGCTGGACGCCGGGGCCGAGGTCGACGCGTTGGCGGCGATGTACGGCGGGGAGTACGCGACCCTGTCGATGCTGGTGTCGAGTTCGCCGCCGGCCGACGCGGGGGTTCAGGGCGGGCTGGTGGAGGTGCTGCTCGATTGGGGCGCGGCGATCGAGGGTGTCGGGTCGGAGGAGTGGAAGTCGCCGCTGATGACGGCGCTCGTGTTCGGCTTTCGGGACGTGGCCGCCATCCTGGTTCGGCGAGGGGCCCGGGCCGACCACCTCGTCGCGGCGGCGGGGCTCGGCCGGGTGGAAGCCACGGCCGCGCTTCTCCCGGGCGCCGACCCGGGGGCGAAGCACCGGGCCTTGGCGCTGGCCGCGCAGCTCGGTCACGCCGAGGTGGTTCGGCTCCTGCTCGATGCCGGCGAGGATCCGGATCGATTCAATCCGCCGGGGTTCCACGCTCACGCGACGCCGCTGCATCAGGCGGCGCTGGCCGGGCACGAGGCCGTGGTGCGGCTGCTGATCGAACGGGGCGCTCGGCTCGATCTCGCCGACACGCTCTGGCACGCGACGCCGGTCGGCTGGGCGCGGCACCAGGGGCAGGAGGCGATCGCTCGAATTCTCGAGGCGGCATCCTGACGCCGCGGGGCACGAAACCGGGCGTCGCGCCGGGCATTCGACGCGACCCACGGGTTTGACAGGCCGGCCCGAGCGTCCGAACTTGAGGTCGGTGCCGTTCACGCCCCCGGTCGGATCCTAACGACGGGTCCCGTCCCCCGGGCCGAAGCGGCCGATCTCCCGCCCACCACGGACGCTCAATGACACGCCGGATCGGATGCCTCGGACGACGGGCTGGTCGCACGCCCGCCCTGGTCATGGCCTGGCCGCTGCTCGCCGCGGGCCTGGCGGTCGCTCAGCCGCCCATCGCGCCACCCGCCCCTCGCAACGAGTTCGTGATCGAACGGGACGTCATGGTGCCGATGCGCGATGGTGTCCGTCTCGCGGCCAATCTGCATCGCCCCACCAGCGGCGGCCCTCGGTTTCCGGTGGTCCTGATCCGGACGCCCTACAACAAGGAGGCGATGCCCTTCGTGACGACGCCGGCCCGGTTCTTTGCCGGCCAGGGTTACGTCGTGGTCACCCAGGACGTCCGCGGGAAGTTCCAGTCGGAGGGTGAGTTCGCGGTTCAGATGAAGGACGGTGACGACGGCTACGATACGATCGACTGGATCGCGCGGCAGCCCTGGTCGAACGGCAAGGTCGGCACCTATGGCTGTTCCTACATGGGCGAAGTCCAGCTTCTGGCCGCGAAGCGTCGCCATCCCGCCCACGCGGCCATGATTCCGCAGTCGTCGACGGGGGCCTTCGGGCCGGCGGGCGGGTATTACACCAACTGGGGAACCTACGAGGGCGGGACGCTCACGCTGTCGGCCCTCTTCGGCTGGATGGGTGGCTCGGGGTCCAAGGCAAAGGGTCGGTCGGCCGACCTCGCCTCGCTCGACTTCGCGACGCTGTTGAAGAGCCTGCCCATCGCCACCATGGCGGAGCGGGCAGGGTACCCACCGTCCGATTTTCGGGATTTCGTTACGCACCCGCCGGCCGATCCCTACTGGGACCAGATGGGATACGTCCGCGACGACGATCGCTTCGACGTGCCGGCGCTCCACGTCAATTCCTGGTTCGACGTGACGCCCGATCAGACGATGTACCTGTTCAACCTGATGCGCCGCAACTCCCTCTCCGCCCGGGCCCGCGACAATCAGTTCGTCGTCATGTCGCCGACCGCGCACTGCCTGAGCGAGGCCGCCGGAGCGCCGACCCGCGTGGGCGACCGGGAGTTCGGTGATGCCCGGCTGCCGTACTTCCAGCTGTACCTCGATTGGTTCGACCACTGGCTCAAGGGAGTCGACAACGGCGTGACCCGGCGCCCGCGGGTGCAGTACTACGTGACGGGCGCCAACGAATGGCGGACAGCCGCCACCTGGCCGGTTCCCGGGGTCCGGCTGACCAGGTACTTCCTTGGGAGCGGACGCGGGGCCCGGACCTCGGCCGGTGACGGTCGCCTGACGCTCGAGGTGCCCGGCCCGGGGCGCGACAGTTTCCGCTACGATCCGGCCGACCCGGTTCCGAGCCGCGGGGGCACGGTCTGCTGCACCGGGAATCCGAAGGACGTCCCAGGTGCCTTCGATCAGCGGGACCTCGAGACTCGGCCGGACCTGCTCGTCTACACCACGCCCGTGCTCGACAGCGGCGTGACGATCGCCGGGAGCGTCACCGCGGTGCTCTATGTGGCCTCGGATCGGCTCGACACCGATTTTGCCGCCAAGCTTCTGGATGTCGACGCGGACGGACGGTCCTGGAACGTCGCCAACGGGGTGATCCGCGCCCGGTATCGCGGCGGGATGGCCCGGCCGACCTTGCTCACGCCGGGCGAGACGGTTCGGGTCGAGGTCAACCTCAAGGCCACCGCGCACCGGTTCGCGCCCGGGCATCGGATTCGCCTCTGGGTCACCAGCAGCGATTTTCCGCTCCACGATCGGAACCTCAACACCGGCGGGGACAACGTCACCGAGACGTCCTGGCTGGTGGCCACGAACGTCGTGCACTACGGCGGATCCTCCGCCTCTCACCTCGTCCTTCCCATCACGCCGGAGCGCTAGTCGATGCGGGCGCCCTTTCTCCTGACCATCATCGCGCTCGGCCTGACCGCCGATCTCGCCGGGCAGCCCGTCCGGAAGGTCGATCCGAGACTCAGCGTCATCCGGCCCGAGTGGATCGCCGCCTCGATCCGGTATCTCGCGGACGACGCGCTCCGCGGACGGGAGACCGGCCAGCCCGGCGCGGAGCTGACCGCCAAGTACGTGGCGGCCCAATTCGAGGCGGCGGGACTCCAGCCGCTCGACGGGTTCCCGAACTACCTGATGCCGGTGCCGCTCCGCCATTCGACCGTGGTTGCTTCCGAGACCCGGGCCAGCCTCAGCCGCTCCGGGGTACAGGTGCCCCTGGCGCTCGACGTCGATTTCCTCGTGCATCCGGACAAGCGACTCGAGCGCGACGGGTTCGAGGGCGAGGTGGTCTTCGTCGGGTGGGGCGTGACGGTGCCGGGCGGTTACGACGACTATCAGGGCGTCGACGTCCGGGGCAAAGTGGTGGCGATGTTCTTCGGGGGCCCCGCTTCGGTACCGCCCGACGAACGGGGGCACTATTCTAGCCTGGCCATGAAGGGGCTCAACGCCCGACGGCACGGTGTCGTTGGCGTGGTGACGCTGATGCCGGCGCCGGGGCCCCAGCTGGGTCGGCAGCTTGGCCAGCTCGAGGGCTTTGGCTGGGTCGACCCCGCCGGTGCCGCCCACTCGCCATTCTTCGAGACCGGGACCGCGCTCCGCCTGGCGGCCACCGGGATGGACAAGCTCCTCGAGGGAACCGGTGCCACGGTGGCCAGTTTGCTCGAACGCCTGGCCCGAGGACCCGCGTCGTTCTCGACCGGCGCCCGGCTCGCCTTCGAAGGCGTCTATCGACATCGCCCCGTGGTGGCCCACAATGCGCTCGGCGTGTTGCCAGGGACCGACCCGGTGCTCAAACGGGAGTACGTGGTGTACTCCGCGCATCTCGATCACATCGGGGTGGGGCAACCGGTCGATGGGGACAGCGTCCATCACGGAGCGATCGACAACGCGGGTGGGACGGCCGTCGTGGCGGCGTTGGCGCGGGCGTTCGCGAGCCTGCCGCGGCCCAAACGGTCCGTGATCTTCCTGGCGGTGACCGGCGAGGAGAAAGGGATCCTCGGATCCGACTACTTCGTCCACCACCCCCCGGTGCCGCTCGGTGCGATCGTGGCCAACGTCAATCTCGACAACGCGGTCCTGATCGAGCCGATCCGAGACCTGGTGGCGTACGGCGCCGACTACTCCACGCTGGGGGCCGTGGCTCGTTCGGCCTTTGCCCGGCTGGGCGTGGCGCCGAGCGAGGACCCGCTCCCCGAAATGACGATCTTCACCCGGAGCGACCATTACGCGTTCATGCGGGTCGGGGTGCCCGGGCTGATGCTGTTCCCGGGCGCCTCGAGGCGCGACGGCCAACGGCGCTGGTTCGGGTCGGTCCATCACACTCCGCGGGACCGGTTCGATCAGGGCATCGACTGGGGTGCGGCGGTGACCTACGCCACCGCCAACTTGCTGATCGGGTCGGAGGTGGCCAACCAGCGGGAGCGGCCGCGCTGGATCGGCACTCCGTTTTTCCGCCGGGAGGAGTGAGCCGGGACGGCGAATCGCTCCGGACGCCGCGGTGGCGACGGGCGCGGGCCCACGATAGGTTTCGACCAACCCCTTCCGATGCGTGAGTCGATGGCCTCTTCCCGTCGTGAATTCGTTGCCCGCGCCGCCGCCGTCGGTGGCATGCTCTCTCTCCCCAGCGGGATCTGGCGGCCGACGCCGCGGCCCGCGTCGAAGCCCCTCCGGGTCCTGTTCCTCGGCGGGACCGGCTTCATCGGACCCCACATGGTGCGGCACGCCATGTATCGCGGGCACCAGATCACCCTCTTCAACCGGGGCAAGACGGCGCCGGGGATGTTCCCCGGGGTCGAGACGCTGGTCGGCGACCGGGACGGCAAGCTCGACGCGTTGAAGGGCCGGGAGTGGGACGTAGTGGTCGACAACAGCGGCTACGTGCCGCGCCACGTGCGCGACACGGCCAAGCTGCTCTCCGGCAAGATCGGGCGCTACGTCTTCATTTCGACCGGATCGGTCTATCAGTTCGACCAGCCGTTCCTCGACGAGGACTCGAAGCTGCTCGAGGTCCGCGATCCGGCGAGCGAGGACGTCAACAAGTACTACGGCGAACTCAAGGTGCTCTGCGAGCAGGCCGTCAATCAGATCTACGGCGCCAAGTCGTCGGTGCTCCGGCTCCACGTGGTGGCCGGTCCGGGCGACCCGACCGACCGCTACACCTACTGGCCGGTCCGGATCGCGGCCGGCGGTGAGGTCGTCGCCCCCGGCGATCCGACTCACCCGGTGCAGTTCATCGACGTGCGCGACTTGGCGGAGTTCGTCGGCCGGGTCATCGAGAACGACACCCCCGGCACGTTCAACGTCGCCGGTCCGTCGTTCACGCCGGTCAGCATGGCGGAGTTCCTGTACGGCGTCCGGGGCGCGTTCGGCAACTCGGTCCAGTTCACCTGGGTCGACGAGGCGTTCCTGAACGAGCGGAAGGTCCGCTACCAGATGTGGATCTCCCAGAACACGCCGCTCCGGGGCATCACCAACGTCCGCTCGCAGCGGGCCATTGCCGCCGGGCTGACGTTCCGGCCCCTGGCCGTGACCGCGCGCGACACCTACGAGTGGTTCCGGTCCGAGTCGCCCGAGCGGCAGGCCAAGGTGGCGCTCAACCTCGACCGCGACGCCAAGCTGTTGGCGGAGTGGAAGGCCCGGCCTCGCTGATCGGCCAAGCCCGGGCCGACACCGACCGGATCTTCGACCCCTCGACCTACGCGACGGGCGTCCCGTTCGACGCCCTCGCTCGGCTTCGCCTGGAGCGGCCGGTGGTCTGGGTCGATGAACCACCGGTGCTTGGCTGGCCTGGCGGACCCGGCTTCTGGCTGGTGCTCCGCCACGCCGACGTCGAGCGCGTCCTGGCCGATCCCCGCTTGTTTTCCTCCGCGCTGGGCGGGACGCAGACCCGCGACCCGCCCTCGCCCGAGGCCCTCCGGTTCGTCCGTCGGATGATGCTCAACATGGATCCGCCGGAGCACTCCCGCCTCCGGAGGCTGCTCACACGTTCGTTCACCCCGAGGGCGGTCGCCCAGCTCGAGGAGCGGATCCGGGGCCACGCCCGCGCCATCGTCGACCGGGTCGTTGGCGACGCCGAGTCGGGGCGGTGCGACTTCGTGTCGGACGTGGCGGCCGATCTGCCGCTCCTGACTCTGGCCGAAATCCTCGGCGTGCCGGTGGAAGATCGGATGCTCCTGTTCGACTGGTCGAACCGGGTCATCGGCTACCAGGATCCCGAGTACCGTGGCTCCGCCGCGTTCGATCCCGCCTCGGGGACGCCGATGGCCCGCGAGGCGTTGCGGTTGCGCCCCCAGCAGGGCCCCGGAGGCGCTATGCCCGACCCGCGGACCCGCGACGGCATGGCCGACCTCTACGCCTACGCCCACCTCCTGGCCGAGGAAAAGCGCCGCCACCCGGGCGACGATGTGATGTCGATCCTCCTGGCCGCCGCGGACGACGACGGCGGCCAGGTGTCGGTCGAGGAGTTCGAGAACATGTTCTGGCTGTTTGCGGTGGCCGGGAACGAGACCCTCCGAAACGGGATCCCGGGTGCCGCCGTCGGACTGCTCGAGAACCCCGAGGCGCAGGAGCAGCTCCGGGCCGAGCCGGGATTGCTGCCGGGGGCCATCGAGGAGTTGCTGCGGTGGTGGACCCCGGTCATGACCTTCCGGCGCACCGCCACGGCCGACTGTCAGCTGAGCGGCATCACGATTCGCGCCGGGCAGAAGGTCGTGGTTTCGTTTACGTCGGCCAACCGGGACGAGGCCGTCTTTGCCGATCCGGATCGCCTCGACATCCGCCGGCATCCCAACCCTCACCTGGCCTTCGGTCATGGGCCGCATTTCTGCCTCGGCGCCCAGTTGGCCCGGGTGCAGATGCGGGCCCTCTTTGCCGAGGTGCTCGGCCGGATGGGCCGATTCCATCTGGATGGACCCCCGGTCTGGCTTCAATCGAATTTCCAGCGGGGGGTCAAGCACCTGCCGATCCGCTGGTCGCGCCGGGAGGCGCTCCCGACATGACGACTCCGCTCACGATCCGATCCGGCGGTGAGGGCGACGCCGTGCTCCTCCTCCTCCATGGCCTCGGCGCCACCGGGGACGTCTGGGATGGCGTGGTGGCGCGGTTGCCGGGCCGGTGGCCGGGCGCGTGGATGGTTCCCGACCTGCCCGGCCACGGGGGCTCGGCGGCCCTGCCGTCGTATTCGTTCGGTCACCTCGCCGCGGCGGTGGCGGCCGCGCTTCCGCCCGGCCGCCCCGTGACCGTCGTGGGTCATTCGTTAGGCGGCGTCGTGGGCCTCGCGCTGGCCAGTGGGTGGTTCGGCGTTTCCGTGGCCGCCGTGGCTGGCGTGGGAATCAAGGTCGTCTGGTCCGAGGAAGATCTGGCCCGGTCGCGAGCCCTGGCCGCCCGGCCCAATCCGCGCTACGCCACCCGGCAGGAAGCCGCCGAGCGGCACCTGAAGGTCGCCGGCCTGGCCGGATTGGTGGCCCCGGAGGCGGTGCCGGATGGTGCTCTGGTCCGGCGCGATGGCGAGTGGACCCTGGCGTTCGACCCCGCGGCCTTCGGAGTCGGCGCCTCGGATCTGCCCGGCCTCCTGGCGGCGGCGCGGGCGCCGGTCGTGCTGGCCACGGGGGAACGCGACCCGATGTCGCCTCCGGATCATCTCCGGGCGCTCGGGGTGGAGGCGGTCGTGCTCCCGGGTTTGGGGCACAATGCCCATGTGGAAGGGCCCGACGCGGTCCTGACCCTGATCGATCGGCTTCGCGCCACCAATTGACCGCGGGGCCCGACTCCGCCAATCAGCTTCTGATCCGAGTCGCCGTCAGCCCCACGGCGGCCGCGGGTTCGCGTGAACCCCGCGCCGTCGCTGGCCGGTCAATTGGCGTTCCGTTACTTTCTCGACGCTCGATGGTCTCCACCACTTTCCATTTCGAGGCACCCCCATGTCCGTGACGAAGCCGGTGACGGCGATCGCGGTCCTTCTCCTCGCGGCTGGCGCCCAACCGGCCGCGTCCCAGCGGCTCGAGTCGCGCCCGGTTCCGCTGCGGGGCATCTCGTCGTTCACCTTCCAGTCCCCTTCGATGGGGGACCGGTACGCCGTCAACATCTCCGTTCCTCGCGGCGTTCGAGCGGGATCCGGCCGGCAATACCCGGCGATCGTCACGACCGACGGCGATTGGGCCTTCTTTGCGGTCAACGAGGCCGCGTCGGGCGTGATGCAGCAGGGGGCGATCGACACCCTCATCGTGATCAGCATCGGCACCGGCGTCGAGGACGGCGATTCGGTCTGGAGTCGCCGCCGGGTCTATGAGTTCTCGCCGCCGGATTGGGACCTGAAGGATCCGTTCGGCCAAGTCGTGGCGCAGGCATGCCAGACCTTTCGGATGGCGCCAGGGCGGTGCACCGGCGGTGCCCCGAAGTTCCTCAATGTCATCGTCAACGAACTGCTCCCGATGGTCATGGCGCAGTATCCGATCGACCCGAATCAGCTTGGCCTCTTCGGGGTGTCCGCCGGTGGCTTCTTCGCGTCCTGG
>JAEUJH010000049.1 GCA_016794825.1 Gemmatimonadota bacterium | reverse complement strand
TCGGCGCCGGCCTTGGCCGTGTCGCCGGCCAGGAGCGACTGGACCGCGTTGGGCTTGTCCGGTGCGCCCGCCACCGAGGCCGTGACGCCCAGGTCGCGCAGGGCGCGATCCATGGCCGGAATGGCCTTCTCGAGCGCCTGGGTTTCGTCGGCGATCCGAAACTCGAGGAACGCGTTCCGCTTGACGATTTCCTTGGCGCGCTCCGGGTCCTTGAGGCCGGGGAGTTCGACCACGATCCGGTCGTTCCCGACCTTCTGGATCAGGGGCTCGAGCACGCCGAACTCGTCGATCCGCTTCCGGAGCACCGTCAGCGCCAGATCGAGGTCCTTGGACACGTCGGCCGAGGCCCGCTGCGACTGGTCGAGCTCGACGCCGAGGTGCATGCCACCCTGGAGGTCGAGGCCGAGGTTGACCACCGAGCCCGCTTGCACGGAGGTGGTCGTCTTCCGCTTGTTGTTCCAGAGGAAGAACCCGGATCCGATGATCAGGATCGCGATGACGATGAGCCGATTGCGAAGATTGGTGAACATCGTTCCCTGCACCGCGTGTCAGCGAGCTGACACCCTGTTAGAGGTTTCCGCGCCGTGGAGCGCGGCCCGGGCGGCCGCCCGATCGCGCTCCAGCTGTTCCTGCAAGGCGGCCAGCGAGTCGAACCGCCGGATCGCCCGGAGCGGGGCGACCCATTCGATCCGGATCTCCCGCCCGTATAGATCGCCCTCGAAATCGAAGAGGTGCGCCTCGAGCCAGCGGCGACCATCTCCGATCGTGGGACGGGTGCCCTGATTCATCATCCCGCCCGCAACCCCACCACCCCACTCGATCCGGACCGCGTAGACGCCGTCGGGTGGGAGCAGCTTGCCCTCGGGCGGCGCCACGTTGACCGTCGGCACGCCGATCGAGGTGCCCCGCCGGTCGCCCCGCTGGACCACGCCCGACACCCGATACGGGCGCCCGAGATCGCGAGCGGCGGCGGCGAAATCCGCGGCGAGCACCGCGGCCCGGATCCCGCTGCTCGACATCGTCCGGCCCTCCGGCCCCGCCACCGGCCCCACCACGTCGACTCCGAACCCGAGTCGGCTGCCGAGCCGACGGAGGGTGTCGAGATCGCCCTGGCGGCCGCGCCCGAATCCGTGATCGTGCCCCACCACCAACTCGGCCATCCGGCACCGGTCGAGGAGCACGGTCCGGACGAACGCCTCCGGCTCGAGATTGGCGAGCTCCCGGTCGAACCGGAGCACCACCAGGTAGTCGAGGTCCGTCTCCGCCAGCGCCGCTTTCCGCTCGGCCGCCGTGGTCAGCCGGCCGGGCGCCTGCTCCGGGCGGAGGACGGCCAGCGGATGCGGCTCGAACGTCACCAGCACGCTGGCGCGACCCGCGGCCCGCGCCCGAGCCACCACCTCGGCCAGCACGGCGCGGTGGCCGCGGTGGACGCCGTCGAAGGTCCCGACGGTGACGACCGTCCCGGCCGGCAGCGGCGGCAGGTCGCTCATGCCGCCAGCACCACGATCGGCTGCCATTGTCCGTCCCGGGGCTCGCCGATGGCCACCAGGTGACCGCCCTCGATCAGTGCCACCGGTCCGGCCGCGCCCTCCGATGAACCGACCCGTTGACCATGCCGAAGTCGGGCCCCGTCCTCCTGCCCCACTTCGATCCGCGGCAGGTGCTCCACCAGAGCCGCGGGGGCGATCAACGCCTCGGTGCCCGTCAGCTGGTCGAGCGAGGACGCCGCCTCGACCCGGAACCGACCGACCGCCTCGCGCCGAAGCGCCGTCAGGTGGCCACCCGTTCCGAGAACCAGGCCGAGGTCGCGCGCCATGGCGCGCAGGTACGTGCCCGGTCCGACTTCGGCCCGCCAGACCAGCACCGGCGGCCGATACTCCAGCAACGTCACCGCGTGAATCATCACGGCGGCGGGGGCCAGATCCAGGCTGCCGCCCCGACGGGCCACGCGGTGGCTCCGTTCGCCGCCCACCTGCTTGGCCGAGTAAGCCGGCGGCCGTTGTAGGCTCGGCCCGATCATGCCCGTCAGGGCCGCGACCACCGCTTCACGAGTCGGCCACTCGCCGCTCCAGGGCTCTCCCAGGGGGCGCCCCGTCAGATCGTCGCTGTCCGTCGCCACGCCCAGCCGAGCCTCGGCCCAGTACACCTTCCGCTCCGCCTCGACGAACCGCGCCAACCGGGTGGCGCCGCCCAGCACGAGGACGAGCAGGCCGGTCGCGAACGGATCGAGCGTCCCGGTGTGCCCGACGGCCCGGGTCCGGAACCGACGCCGGACCTGGGCGACCACGTCGTGGGAGGTCATCCCGGCCGGCTTGTCGATCAGGAGACCGCCCGTCGTCAGGCCTCCTCCTTGCCGCGGCGAAGCCCGGCCAGGATCTCGTCGATCCGGGCCGCGTGTTCGACGCCCCGATCGACCACGAACGTGAGGTCCGGGACGATCCGGGTGGCCAGCGCCTTGGCGACCCGGGAGCGGAGGAACCCGGCCGCGCTGGCCAGGCCGACGACCGCCTGATCCTGGGCCGCCTCGTCGTGACCGATCACGTACACCCGGGCGTGCGAGAGATCGCCACTCACATCCACCCGGGTGACGGTGACGAGCTTGATCCGGGGATCCCGGAGGTCGCGGAGGATGGCCTCCGCCACGACCTGCCGGATCACCTCACCGACCTGATCGGGCCGGCGCTTGGACGATGACGGCGACCGCACGGCGTCCCCCCGTCAGCTCGTGGCGCTCGGAGATTCTCCGAGGGTCCGGCGCACTTCCTCGACGCGGAACACCTCGATCCGGTCGCCCACCTTGACGTCGTTGAAGTTCTCGATCCCGATGCCGCACTCGAGTCCTTCCTTGACTTCCTTGACGTCGTCCTTGAACCGCTTGAGGCTCGACAGCGCGCCGGCGTAGACCGCCTTGCCGTCGCGCACCACCCGCGCCTTGCCGGTCCGGACGATCGTGCCTGACCGGACCATGCAGCCGGCGATCGTCCCGATCTTCGACACCTTGAACGTCTCGAGGACTTCCGCCTCGCCGAGCACGATTTCCTTCTGCTCCGGCTTGAGGAGGCCTTCGAGCGCGGCCCGGACGTCCTCGACCGCCTCGTAGATGATCCGGTAGGTCCGGATGTCCACGTGCTCCCGCTCGGCCATGGCCCGGGCGTTGGCATCGGGCCGGACGTGGAAGCCCAGCACGATGGCGCCGCCGGTGGCCGCGAGCAGGACGTCGCTCTCGGTGATGGCGCCGACGCCGCGGTGGATGACGTCGACCCGGACTTCGCTGGTCGACAACTGGGCCAGCGCGTCGGCCAGCGCTTCGGCCGGACCGCCCTGGTCGGCCTTGATGATGATCTTGAGCTGGGTGACCTGGCCGGCCTTGAGCTGCCGGCTGATGTCTTCCAGCGAGGTGCCGCGCTGACTCCGCCGGTTCTGGGCCTCGCGATCGAGTCGCTGGCGCTTCTGGGCGATGTCGCGCGCCTCGAGCGCGTCGGCCACGCTGACGAAGGTGTCGCCGGCGGCCGGAACGCCCTCGAACCCGAGGATCCGGACCGGGATCGACGGCCCGACTTCCTTGACGGCCTTGCCGCGCTCGTCGCTCATGGCGCGAACCCGGCCGGAGAACTTGCCGCAGATGAAGTTGTCGCCCAGGCGGAGGGTGCCCCGCTGGACGAGCACGGTGGCCAGCGGACCCTTGCCCGGATCGAGCGTCGCCTCGAGGACGGTACCGCTCGCCTCGGCGTCGGGGTTGGCCTTGAGGTCGAGAATTTCCGCCTGGAGCAGCACCTGCTCCATCAGCTGGTCGATCCCGAGACCCTTCTTGGCCGAGATCTGGGCCGACAGCACGTTGCCGCCGAACTCCTCGAGCACCACCTGATGCTGGAGGAGGTCCTGCTTGACCTTCTGCACGTTGGCCGTGGGCAGGTCGATCTTGTTGATCGCGACGATGATCGGCACGCCGGCGTTCTTGGCGTGACTGATCGCCTCGATCGTCTGCGGCATGACCTGGTCGTCGGCGGCGATGACCAGCACGACGATGTCGGTGACCTGGGCGCCGCGGGCGCGCATGGCCGTGAAGGCCTCGTGACCCGGGGTGTCGAGGAACGTGATGTTCCGCCCGTTGGGGAGCGACACGTGATAGGCGCCGATGTGCTGGGTGATGCCACCCGCCTCGCCGGCCACCACGTTGGTCTTCCGGATGTGGTCGAGGAGCGAGGTCTTGCCGTGGTCGACGTGACCCATGATCGTCACGATCGGCGGCCGCGGCACGGTCGCCACGTCGGCGTCGTCGGATTCGGGGGTCGCGCCCATGTCGGCCGCGTACTCCTCTTCCTTCATGGCCTGGAACCCGAACTCCGACGCGATCAGTTCGATCTGATCGAAGTCGAGGCGCTGGTTCACCGTGACCATCATCCCCATTTCCTTGAACGCGAACTGCACGATCTGGGTCGCGGGGATCTTCATCGCGTCGGCGAGTTCGGACACCGAAATGAACTCGTTGACCCGGATCCGGGTCTTCTCGCGTTCGCGCTCCTCGGCGCTCTTGCTGGCCAGGAGGTCGCGATAGCTCGGCTCGTCCGAACGACGCTTCCGCGGGCCACCCTTCATGCCCGCGAGCGTCTTCAGGATGTTGGCCTGCACGGCATCCTGATCGACGTAGTTCTTCTTGCTCTTCTTGCCCTTCTTCCGGCCGCCGGCGCCGCGCGCGGGCGCGTCAGGACCGAAGTTCCGCTGGGGCGGACCACCAGCTCCCGGAGGACCCCCCGGACGACCCGGGCCGCCGGCTCGCGGCGGACCACCGGGTCGCTGCGGACCACCCGGACGCGGCGGACCACCCGGACGGGCGCCCGGCCCGGTCCGGTTGAACGTCCCGCCACCGGGGCGGTTGAACGAGCCGCCCCGATCGCCAGCCGGCCGGTCGCGATTGGCGGCGCCGCCGGTGCTGCTGAACACGGGACGGGGGCCGGTCGGCGCCCGCTGGACCCGCGGAGGAATGAACGGCTTGCGCGGGCCAGCCGCCTCGCCGTCGGCCGGCGGGGTGGCCGGCTGGAGCGTGGGACGGGGCAGCCGGGGCGGAATCGGCGGCAGGGGTGGCGGCGGCGGTGGCGCGACCTTGGCCACCACCGGCTCAGCCGGCGGTTCCGGTTCGGCCGGAGGCGCGGCTTCGGCCTCTTCGGCCGACGGCGGCGGCAGTTCCTTGAACAGCGCCCGCGCCCGTTCTTCGAGCGTCGGCATCGGGGCCGAGGGGGCCTCGATGATCCGTTCGAATACCAGCGGCTTCTCGAGATCGAGCCCCTGCGCTTCGAGCGCGGCCTTGTCGGCCTCGGCCTGCGCGGCTTCCGACTCCGCGACTTCCGCGGCCGTCCGCCGGCGCTTGGCCGGCTTGGCCTCGGTGCTCGCCTCGGCGGCCGGGGCGGCGGTTTCGGCCGCCTTGGTGGCCTTGGTGGTGCGCCGCTTGGCCTTCTTGGGCTCCTCGGGGGCCGCCGCCTGCTTCCGCTTCTCCCGTTCCCAGCGGAGACGGATGGCCGCGACCTGCGCGTCGTCGAGCGGCTGCAGCGGGCCGCGGGCAACGACGTGCATTTCCCGGAGCAGCGACATGAGCTGCTCCGTGGGAACGCCGAATTCGGACGCCAGATCCTGGACTTTCGTCTTGACCACTCAAGCCTCCATCGAACCCTGCTCACTCGCGAGCCGGACGATCCCCTCGGCCAACTCCGGATCGCGAACTCCCACCACCATCACCGGCGGTTTCCCCAACCGCGCCCCGAGTTCCTGGGCGGTCGGACCGGCGATCTGCGGGATTCCTTTGGCGGTGGCGAGCCGGGCGGCCTTTTCCAGGGCCCGCTGACTCGCGTCGCTCGCCACCACGATGCACCGGCACTCGCCCACCTGCAGCGCCCGCCGGACCGCCTCCACCCCGATCAAGACGTGCCCGGCCCGGAGTCCCAGGCCCAGCAAGCCGATGATTCCACTCATTCCGCTTTGGCCGCGTCCTCGCCGGATTCCTCCGCGGTCAGGTCCGCCAGGAACGCCAGCAACTCGGCGCTCGCCTCGGGCGTCATGCCCGCGATCTTGACCAGGTCGTCCTGCTCCAGGTCGAGGATGTCGTTCAAGGTCCGGTAACCGGCCTTGTCGAGGATCGTGAGCACTTCGCCCGACAGGCCCTTCAGTTCCGACAGCTGGATCTGGTTGACGATCTCGTCGCCCAGCGGCGTCGGGGCGAACAGCGGCCCTTCGCCACCGCGCTCGAGCCACTCACGGCTCGAGTAGAGATCGATCTTCCACCCGGTCAGTTCCGACGCCAGCCGGACGTTCTGCCCGTTCTTGCCGATGGCGAGCGAGAGCTGGTCCTCGTCGACCACCGCCTGGATCGTCTTCGACTCCGGGTCGGAGAAGACCTTGGCCACCCGGGCCGGTGCCAGCGCCAGCCGGGCAAACCGCTCCGGATCCGGCGACCACGGCACGATGTCGATCCGCTCGCCCGACAGTTCGTTGACCACCGCCTGGACCCGCGATCCCTTGAGGCCGACGCAGGCGCCGACCGGATCGATCGCGTCGTCCTTCGAAATCACGGCCACCTTGGTCCGGCTCCCGACTTCGCGGGCAATGGCGCGGATCTCGACGACGTTCTGGGCGATTTCCGGCACTTCGAGCCGGAACAGCGCGGCCACGAACATCGGATCGGCCCGCGACAGCACCAGGCGCGGCCCCTTGGGCGTTTCCTCGAGGCGCTTGAGCACCGCGCGGATCGTGTCGCCCTGGTGGAAGTGCTCCCGGTGATTCTGCTCCCGGTACGGGATGATCGCCTCGGCCTCTTTGAACTTGGCGAGCATCAGGACGATCTTGCCCCGCTCCACCTGCTGGACCTCGCCGGACAGCAGTTCACCGACCTTGTCGCCGAACTCCTCGCGGATCTTGGTCCGCTCGCCCTCGCGCACCCGCTGGATGATCCGCTGTTTGGCCGCCTGGACCGCCAACCGGCCGAACTCGGCGAACGGGACGTCCTCCTCGAGCACGTCGCCCGGTGCGAAATCGGGATCCTCGTACCGCGCTTCCTCGAGCGCCACCTGACAACTCGGATCGTCGACCGCGTCGACCACGGTCCGCAACCGCACGACCCGGATGACGCCCTGCAGCTCGTCCACGTTCATCTCGAACTTGACGTTCGGCCCGAACTTCCGGACCAGCGCGGCGTGAATCCCGTCCCGCAGCAGGTCGAGCAGATCGGATCGATCGAGCTGCTTGGCGTTGGTCAGCTCGCGAAACGCGGCCAGCATTTCGGATGTACCAGCCATTGACTTCACCCCCCTATAAGGGGCCAAGGTTGACGCGAACCGATCACCGGCTCGCAACGACTCCGTCAGGTTTGCTTTCAGGGACGACCGCTCGGCAGGTACCCCTACGCGCGTCCCCGAAGCGGGGGACGGTGACCACGAGGCTCCGAAAACAAAAATGTGGGGGAGCACCCCACATCGTCGAGCCAACCCAACCTACCCCACCCGCTCCAAGCCGAAAATCTACCCCGGGCCGAAGCGGGCGTCAACCACCGGAACCGTGCTACTGCCTTGTATTGTCGACCGTTACGCTGATCGAGGCAAACCCGACATTGCCCGAAGGATCGGTGGCCTGGGCCCGGAGTCCGTGGGGTCCGTTCGACTCCGCCCGGGTGTTCCAACTGTAGCTGTACGGTGCCGTCAGGTCTTCCCCGACCACGACCCCGTCAACCAGGAACTCCACCTTCGCAACCCCATACCCATCAAGCACTTGGGCAGAGAATGCCACGGTGCCGGACACGGTGGAATCGGCCTTGGGCGACGAAATACCCACCACCGGCGCGTCGGTATCGACCTGTTCGCCCAGACTGCACCCGAGGGCCGCCAACGAGCCGACCACCCCCACCATGAGCCACGCCTTACCCGACATGTTCCCGCGCCCTCCAGTTTGGGGCTCCCCGGAACCGCTGGGTTCGGGGGAGCGGATAGACTCGCGGCGACCCGGACGGACCGGGCTCGCGAGCGGATATTTACGGAATCAGGCCGAGAAGCGCCACCATCCGGCCGTCCCGGCCGCCCGAGGCCCGATGGCTCATGAAGGAGCCGTGGTCGTGGGCCGAGCACCACGACGACACCGTCACCGCCCCGACCCCCTCAGCCCGAGCCTGGCGAGCGATGACCCGCCGGAGATCGAGTCGAACCGGATCCGCCCCGGGCGGTGGCTCCCCGCAGGCGGTGGCGACCTCCGCCCCGACCTGATAGCAGGCCCCGCAGATCCCGACACCCGCGTGGACGATCAGGTCCCCCGCCCGGGAGCCGCGCCGGGTCAGTTCGGCGATTCCCGCCGCCAGGATTCCCGCCGCCGTGCCCCGCCATCCGGAGTGGAGCAGCGCCACCGCTCGTCTGACGGGATCGACCACGAAGATCGGGACGCAATCGGCCAGTGACACCGCGAGCAGCAGGCTGGCACCGGCAGTGGCGTGGCCGTCCGCGCCCTCGAAGATCGTCCACCCGGGCCGGGCCTCGTGCCACAGCACGGTCGCCCCGTGAACCTGGCGGGCCAGCACCGTTCCCTGGAATTGCGGAAACGCCCGATGGAGCGCCCGCCAGCGGTTGAGCACCGCGCCGATCGGCGCGGCGCTGGCCAGGCCGAGGTCGAAGGGATCGTCGGCATCGCCGCGACCGGTGACCCCGGCCACCACACCGTACCGGTCGCGCCAGTCGGGAATCTCGAACCACGGCACCGGAAAGCCGACGGCGCGCCGTTCGGCTACCCGGACCGGATCATCCATCGAACCGCTCGATCACGGCGCCGAGTTCCCGGAGCCGGGTGTCGATCCGTTCGTAGCCCCGTTCGATCTGGCCGACGTTGTGGATGGTGCTCTGCCCCTCCGCGGCCAGCGCCGCGAGCAGCATGGCCATCCCGGCGCGGATGTCGGGCGACTCGACGGTCCCGCCCCGCAGGGGCGACGGCCCGGCGATGACGGCCCGGTGCGGGTCGCAGAGCACGATCCGGGCGCCCATCCCGATCAGCTTGTCGACGAAGTAGAGCCGCGATTCGAACATCTTCTCGAAGATCAGCACCATGCCGGTGCACTGGGTCGCGGCGACCACGGCGATCGACATGGTGTCGGCCGGAAAGGCCGGCCACGGGCCATCCTCGAGCTTCGGCACGTGGCCGCCAAGATCGGCCCGGATCCGCCGCTCCTGGTCGCGGTCGATCGTCAGCCGGTTCCCTTCGAGCCGCGGGCGGATCCCCAGCCGGTCAAAGCCGATCAGGGTGGCCCGCAGATCGTCGCCCCGGACGCCCTCGATGGTGAGCTGGCCGTTGGTGACGGCGGCGAGGCCGATGAAGCTCCCGATCTCGATGTGATCGGGGCCGATCTCGAACCGGGTCCCCTTGAGCGGGCGCCCGCCCCGGATCAGGTAGGTATTGCTGCCGATCCCTTCGATTTCGGCGCCCATGGCCACCAGCATCCGGGCCAGGTCCTGCACGTGGGGCTCGGCCGCCGCGTTCCGGAGCACCGTGGTCCCCTCGGCCTTCACGGCGGCCATCAGCGCGTTCTCGGTGCCGGTGACGCTCGGCTCGTCGAGGAAGACGTCGGCGCCCTTGAGCTTGCGGGCCTCGATCTCGTAGCGATCGCCGACCATGACGCTGGCCCCGAGGGCCTCGAGGGCCAGGAAATGGGTGTCGACCCGTCGCCGACCGATCACGTCCCCGCCCGGCGGCGGCAGGACGACTTGCCCGAACCGGGCCAGGAGCGGCGCGGCCAGGAGGATCGAGGCCCGGATCCGGGCGCACAGCTCCGGATCGAGCGGTTTGGCGACGGCCGCGGCGGTGTCGACCCGGACCTCGTTGGGCCCGGTCCACTCGACCCGCGCGCCGAGGTGTTCCAGCAACGCGATCATCATCTCGACGTCGCGAATCCGGGGCACGTTGGCGAGGTCGACCGGCCCTTCGGCCAGGAGGGTGGCGGCGAGAATCGGGAGGGCGGCGTTCTTGTTACCCGCGGGGCGAACGGTCCCGTTGAGCGGGCGTCCCCCAGTGACCACGAAGCGAGGCGGCATCGGGAAAACCTCGCCACCGCCTCCGGGGCGCGTCAAGGCGACCCGGGGGCGTTATTTTGGGGACATGACCTCCTTGCCCGGCTGGGTCGGCCCGACGATCGCGATCGCCCTGGTGGTGATCGCGCTCGGATTCGTCGCGATCGTTGGCGC
>JAEUJH010000010.1 GCA_016794825.1 Gemmatimonadota bacterium | reverse complement strand
GTCGAGCGCCGATTGGCGGTCCAATGACATCGCCCGCGCTCCGGATCCTTCTTTGCCTGAGCCTCTGCGCCACGGCCGCCGCGGCCCAGCGCGCTCCGGCCCCGGATCTCCAGTATCGGGTGTCGACGACGATGCTGCTCGACACCAATCTCGACCACGACGAGACCCCCGACGAAGCCTACGGCGGCGTCCTCGGCATGGGGCTCGAGTTCCGCGATCGTCGCGATCGCCCCCGGTTCGCGCTCCGCTACGAGATGGCCGGGCACCAGTACTCGATTCCCGCCCCGTGGAATCGCCTGAGCCACCTGGCCGGCCTGGCCCTGGCCATCCGGCCGGGCCGTCGCGTCAGCTTCACGACCGAGGCGGAGGTCACCCTCAAGGGCTCCTCCGAAGACCGGGACCTCGGCGACCAGTACCAGCTCCGCCACACCATCGGCCTCCGCCTCGTCGAGCGCGCCAGCTTCGAGTTCGGCGCGACGGTCCGGCGGCGCCGTTATGCGGCGTCGCCGGAACGGAACGCCACCAATGGATACCTCGAGGCCGAGCTCGAGTATCGGCTGACGCGGGCCATCCGATTGACCGGGGCGGGCCGGGCCGAGGTGAACGAGGCCGACTCGACCCGCTACCGATACGACCGGGGAACCCTGATCGGGGGCCTTTCGGTCGATCACGGCTTCGGTCGACTGGAACTGGAAGGAAAAGTCCGGCGGCAGCACTATCGGCATCGGATCGTGGATGACCTCGAGCCGGCCCGGCTTCGGCGGGACCGACGCTACCAACTGTCGGCCGAATGGACCCTCCGCCCCTGGCGCTCGCTGGACGTCGTCCTGGGGTACGAGTTCGAGAACCGCAACTCGAACGACCCGGATCGCCGCTACGTCGCCCACCAGTTCGGCCTCACGCTGGTTCGGACCTGGTAGCGGCGCCGCCCGGCAACCCGAAACCGGACGGCCGGGTTTCCCGTCGGGAGCCGCCATGTCCACCAATCGACTCGGGTTCGGCCAGTTCTTCGGCCCGGCCGACCGCCGCCGTGCCATTCCCGGATTCGTGCTGGCCGATCGCCGGCCCGACGCCACCCTGATCGTCGGCCCTCACACCCACGAGGAGGCCCACTTCGTGGTCGTCCTCGGCGGGGCGTACCTCTCCTCCGCGCGCGGCGCGCCGAGCGTCTGCGGGCCGTCGACGGTCATCTTCAACCCTCCCGGCACGACCCATCGCGATCGCTTCGCGGGTGACCGCAATCGGATCGGCGGCCGGTTCTTCGCGGTGACGGTGGGCGCCGAGCCGATGGCCCGGGCCTCGAGCCTCGGCCTGGGCCGCGACGGGCCGCGGGTCGTCCGGTCGGCCGCCGCGTCAGCGACCGCTTCGCGGCTGATCGAGGAGTGTCGACGATGGAACGGGGGGTCGGCGCTGGTGGCGGAAGGACTCTGCCTGGCGTTGCTGGGGCACCTCGACGAGCGCGAGGACGACCGCGGCTCGGGCCGGGCTCCCCGGTGGCTGCTTCGGGTCCGCGACTTCCTCGCGGCGAGCGGGCCGTTCCCGGGGCTCGGCCGACTGGCGGCGGAGGCGGGCGTCCATCCGATTTCGCTCACCCGCGCCTTCCGGCGCCAGTTCGGGGCCCCGCCGACGGAGTACCACCGGAACCTCCGCCTGGCGGAGGCCGAACGACAGCTCCGGACCACCGACCGGCCGCTCGCCGCGATCGCCCTGGCCGCCGGCTTTGCCGACCAGAGCCATTTTACCCGGGCCTTCCGGCGCCGGTTCGGACGCCCGCCGGGCGCCTACCGGCGCGACCTGCCTAACGAACCCTGACGATCCCGATCCGAGGCACCAGCGCGGGGTCGATGGCCGTGCCCTGGGCGTCCCTGACCAACTGCACGTCGATGGCCGGGCCGTTGGCCTGCTGGATCAGCCGAAGGTGCCGGCCGCTGCCCCCCCGAAGGGTTCCGATCCGCGAGTATCCCCCGCTGGTCGAGTCCGGCTTGAGCGGAAACCCTCCCGGAAAGACCTGGGAGTTTCGCGGATCGGTCCAGATCGATCGGAGCCCCCAGCTCCGGAGCCGCAACCGTGGGCTGGTGGCCGCGAAGTTCGGGAGGTCGTCGAGGTACGCCGCCATCAGCCACTCCGGCACCAACTGCGAGAACGGTGTCCCCGTCCGGGCGACGATCGAGGCTCCGCCCCCCGGCCCGGTCACCAGGCTGGGCGTGAAGTCGGTGCCGAGAATCGTGTCGGTCGCGAACTGGTCGATGACCCACCGGAGGAAGAACCAGCTGGCCCCGCGCTCCTCGAGGGTCCCGTTGGAACTGGTCGGGTAGATCAGGTAGTGACCTTCGGGGTCCTGGAGGTAGTCGTGGGTGTTGATGATGTCGCTCGAGATGTACTGGCTCCGGCAGGAGCTGAAGCCGGCGGCCACGCACTCGGAATTCGGGATCAACCGGCCACCCAACTCCTCGGCAAAGTGCGACAGGGCCTCGTTGAGCCAGGTCTCCTCCGAGTTGCCGCCCCCCTGGAGGACCCGCCGGTTCCAGCTGATCATGTGCTGGAGTTCGTGGATCAGCGTCGGCTTGACGTTGTTGACCGCCGACGACCGGCTGATCGCGTTGCAGGTCCCGCTGCTGTTGGCCGGCGCCGGCACGAAGGTGTAGAACACCTCGGCCTTGTTC
>JAEUJH010000172.1 GCA_016794825.1 Gemmatimonadota bacterium | reverse complement strand
TAGGCCCATGCCCTCGAGCTTCCGCCGTCTGGCGCTGGCCGCGGCCGCCCTGATCGGGTGCGGCGGCGGGTCGGAGTCCGCCCCGGAGGAGTTTCTCCTCCACAACGCCAAGGTCTTCACCGCCGACTTCGAAGCGCCCTGGGCCGAAGCCCTGCTGATCCGGGGCGATCGAATCGCCGCCGTCGGAACGACGGCGGACGTCCGGGCCGCTGCCAGTGCCGGCGCCCGGATGATCGATCTGGGGGGCAAGACCGTGGTTCCCGGCTTCAACGACGCCCACGACCACGTCACCCCGTCGCTGCCGGCCGTGCAGGTGTCGACCGGACCCGACCCGCTGCCCGACCCGCCCTTCCGCGTCGTGGCCGACAGCCTCCGGGCCGCGGTGGCGCGGACCGCGCCCGGCACCAGGCTCCGGGTGGCCGTCGGCGAGCGGGTGCTGTCGGATCCGGCCGCCCGCCGCCCGGCGCTCGACCTGATCGCCCCGGCTCATCCGGTCGAAGTCCAGGCGTGGAGCGGTCACGGACTGATTCTGAACAGCGCCGCCCTGTCGGCGGCCGGGCTGGCCGACTCGACGCCGGATCCGCTGGGCGGCCGCTTCGAGCGGGATCGGAGCGGTCGGCTCACCGGCCTCCTCGAGGAGTACGCGGCCTACAGCGTCTGGTCGCGGATGGCGGTTCAGACCGATTCGGCCGTGCGCGCCGCTTTTGCCGCCCGGGCCGACGAGGCCATCCGGCTCGGCATTACCAGCATCCAGAACATGAGCACCGGGCTCGACCCCGCCGTGCTGGGGCGGGTCCTCGATTCGCTCGGCGCGCCGATCCGGGTCCGGATCATTCGTCTCCCGACCACCTCGGCCACCGGCCGGGTGACCGAACCGTGGCAGGCGCTCCGGTCGGCGGAAGGCAGCTGGGCCACCGTCTCGGGGACCAAGTACGTCCTCGACGGGACTCCGGTCGAGCGCCTGGCCGCCATGCGTCGCCCGTATTCGGATCGGCCCGGGGCCGTGGGCCGGCTCAATTTCCCGGCGGACACCCTCCGCGCCATTCTCCAGGACGCGCTCACCACTGGCGACCAGCCGATGATCCACGCCGTCGGCGACAGCGCGGTCGGTATCGTCCTCGGCCTGATGACCGAACTGGGCCCCGACTCGGCCTGGCGGCGGATTCGGCCCCGGATCGAGCACGGCGACGGGCTCTCGCCCGACCAGTATGCCTTGGCGCAGCGGCTCGGGGCCATCGTGGTGCAGAATCCGTCGCACCTGACCCTGGGACCGCTGGCCGCGGCCCGCTATGGCCCGGCGCGGATGGCCATCCTCCAGCCCCTCAAGAGCGTCCTCTCCAATGGGATGATGCTGGCGCTCGGCTCCGATGGGCCGATCAACCCGTTCCTCAACATCATGTTCGCCGTCATGCACCCGGACAATCCGGCCGAGGCGCTCACGGTCGAGCAGGCGGTCCGGGCGTACACCCTCGGGTCGGCCTTTGCGGAGCACCAGGAGCTGCGCAAGGGGCGGCTCGCGATCGGGATGCTTGCCGACCTCGCGGTGTTGTCGCAGGACATCTTTACGATTCCCGCGCCGCAGCTCCCCGCCACCACCAGCGTCCTGACCGTCATCGGCGGGAGACCGGTGCTCGACCCGGGCGGCCTCTTCGCCGCGGCTCAGCCGATCGGCGACCGGTAGCGTCGCTCGCGTCCCAATCCGGCGGGACCGCTGGACGCGGCCCGCCGGACCGCCTAATCTCCAAGGCGCGTTTCCCTCCCGAAAAAG
>JAEUJH010000976.1 GCA_016794825.1 Gemmatimonadota bacterium | reverse complement strand
ACCTCGACGTCGCTGCCGGGGGCGTAGAGCAGCGCGTTCTCGATCAGGGCCAGGACGGCCCGCTCGATCAGGGTGGCGTCGCCGCGGACGGGGGTCGCGTCGAAGCGTCCGACCGCGATCCGGCGGCCGGCCGCCGCCGGTAACCGGCTGGCCCGGACGAGGGCGTTGCTGGCCGCGTCGTCGAGGAAGATCACCGCGGTGGATTCGAGGTCCTTGGCGGTCTCGCCCCGGGCCAGGAGCAGCAGGTCGCCGACCAGCTGGCCCAGGTGCTGGGCCTCGCGTCCCAGCCGCTCGAGCACGGCGACCTGCGCCGGGCTCGCGGCTTCGAGCCGGGCGGTGTCGATCTCGTTCCGCAGGATGGCCACCGGGGTGCGGAGTTCGTGCGCGGCGTCGGCAAAGAAGCGGCGCTGGTTGGCGGCGGCGTTCCGCTCCTGGTCGATGGCGGCCTCGAGGCGGCTCACCAGGGCCACGAAGGCGGTTTGGAGTCGACCCACTTCGTCGCGCTCGGTGGGGAGCGGGACCGGCTGGAGTTCCGGGTGCTCGCCCCGGATGACGGCCTCCCGGAGCCGGTCGGCCATGGCGGCCATGGCCGTCACCGGCGTCAGGACACGCCGCGACACCACCAGGGCCACCGCGGCTCCCGCGGCCAGGCTCACCAGCACGCCGAGGAAGAGAACCGCCCGCAGGTCTCGAAGCCGCTCTTCCACCGGCACCAGCGTCAGGCCGACCGCCAGCTGGAATCCCATCGCCAACTCGGTCGTGGCCACCCGGCTCGGGCCGTTGGGGGCCATCACGGTCACAGGGCCGCCGCGGGGCGACGGCAAGGGCGCCCGCCAGAGGTCGGGCGCCGCCTCGAGGGGTCGGCTTTGGGCGAGTCGGGTGCCGCTCGGGTCGACCGCCACCACGGACCGATCGCCGAAGACGAGTTCGGAAACGATGTGGACGACCGTGGCCTGAGGCGTGCCGTACTCGACGAGTTCCGAACTGAAGAGCGCGCGCGCCGCACCGAGGGAATGGTCGAGGGTCTGGTCGACCTCGGCCCGCCAGTGGCGTTCGAGGACGGCATAGAGGGCCGCCGCGCCGATGGCGAGGAGGAGGGCAAAGGTCGCCGCGACGGCGACGGTCAGACGAACGCGGAGACCGCGGAGTGGGTAGCTAGCCATCGGTGGCGTCGGGTCGCAAACCGTACCCGGCGCCACGGACAGTGTGCAATAGAGGGCGCCCGCCGGCGGCGTCGAGCTTCTTCCGGAGGCGGGCGATGTAGACGTCGATGATGTTGGACGCGGGGTCGTAGTTCTCGTCCCAGACGTGGGCGCTGATCATGGCCCGACCCACGACCTGGCCGGCGTGCTTGCCGAGGAACTCGAGCAGCGAGAACTCCGTCGTGGTCAGCTCGATCCGGTGCCCGGCCCGGGTCGCGGTCCGGCTGGCCGGGTCGATCCGGAGGTCGTCGATCTCGATGGCGGTCGGCCGGATGGTCGGATGACGCCGCTCCAGGGCCCGCAGGCGCGCCTGGAGTTCGTCGAGCGCGAACGGCTTGACCAGGTAGTCGTCCGCCCCGGCGTCGAGACCCTCGACCCGATCCGGGATCGAGTCGCGAGCCGTGAGGGCCAGAATGATGACGTTGGCGCCGGTCTTCCGGAGCGTTCGCGCCAGGTCGAGGCCCGAGCCGTCCGGCAGGTTGAGATCGAGGACCAGCGCGTCGTACGGGTCGAGGCCGAGCTTGCTGAGCGCCTCGGCCACCCCGCCGGCCGAATCGACCGCGTGACCCCCCTGGCGGAGACCGCGGGTCAGCGAGTCCCTGAGCTGAGGCTCGTCCTCGACGACCAGGATTCTCATCGGGCAACCCTGGCGGTCACGGCGGAGGGCGGCAGTCGGTTCGACACGGCTGGAAACCTAGGCCGGACAGGTGAACGCACAGTTAACGAGGCTCGACCTCCGGTTCACCCTCCCGCGCCGGGAGGAGGAGGCCGCCCAGGAAGAACCCTGCGAGTTCGGCCCGGCCCGAGAGGCCCGACTTCCGGTAGACCGCCACGGCGTGCTGGCGGATGGTCTTTTCGCTCCGGTCGATCTCCCGGGCGATCCGTTTGACGCTGTGTCCCTTGATGAGGCGGAGCGCCAGCTCCCGTTCCGTGGGCGACAGCTCCCAGGCGTCGAACTGGCGGGCCACCTCCCGGCCCAGTCCGTCGAGGGCCCGCTCGGCGCTGGCCCGCCAGGCGTCGCGTTCGGCCCGGCGGGTTGCCAGATCCCGGTGGGCCGATTCGAGGGAATGACGGGTGGCCATCCAGCCTCGAGCCAGGTATCCGAGCCCGCCGAGGCTGAGCAGGATGAGAACGATTTCCAGCACCACGTGGGCGCTCGGGCGGGTGGGGGCGTCGAGAATGAGATCCGTGACACCCCCGACGACGACCGCGCCGAGGACCACGGCCAGAAACAGCCCGATGTTCGGCCCTTCGGCCGGTCCGTCCTGGTCCTCGAAGTCCACGATTCCGCGCTCCGCGCCGGGCCACTGGGTCGGAATCTACTCGTGGGACGGATGCCGGGGACGGTCGGGACGTTTGTCGGATGGTACCGAGCGGGCCGGAGGGCCAGGTTCGACCCGTGCGCTGGTGCTGGCAGACCCGTTCCTCGAATGAAGGAGAACTCAGCATGTTACCCGATCCGCTCCACCCCGCGATCGTCCACTTCCCGATCGTCCTGGCGGTCCTCCTGCCCGTCGCCGCGATCGGCGCCCTGTTCCTGATTCGGCGGGGAACGGTCACCCCGAGGCTTGGCTGGGGGGTGGTGACGCTCCTGGCGCTCGGCCTGTTCGGCAGCAGCTGGCTCGCGGTCGAGACCGGGGAACAGCAGGAGGAACGGGTCGAGCAGGCCGTGCCCGAACGGATCATCGAGGGCCACGGCGAGCGGGCCGAGCGGTTTCTGGTCCTGACGGGCGCCACCCTGGCGCTGGCGGGGCTCGGGCTGGCCCGCGGTCGGATCGGCGAAATGGGGCGGGCCGTGGCCACGGTGGCGACGCTGGCCCTGCTGCCGGCCGGCTACCAGGTGGGTCACTCCGGCGGCGAACTGGTGTACCGCCACGGGGCGGCCCAGGTCCACGTCGCGGCCGCGGCCACGCCTGGCACCGAGGGCGGTGGCG
>JAEUJH010000132.1 GCA_016794825.1 Gemmatimonadota bacterium | reverse complement strand
ATGGGGATCGGCGGCTGTCGCGCCGAGCCCGTCTCGTCATCGGGCGGCCCACCACGGCGGGCTGAAGGGCTGGCACTCGTCAGCAACGACACCCATCTCGACCGCTATGGTGTGAATCGGATCTGGTAGGGCCCGCATGGCTCCGGGCCGGAGGGGCGATTTGTGTAGTGGAGTACACAAATAGGGTGTCGGCGCCGCGTGGGGAGTTCGTCGCCGCGGTGGGCGGCGGGTCAACACGCGCGGGACCGAGGCGAGCTGTCTCCGCCCGTGGGTTACGGCCGCCAAGAGAGCTGCAACAACGCCTTCCCCCCCGGCGCAAAAGCCAGCGGCAACTGCGCCAGCGTCGCGACATCGATGATCACCGGCCTCGGCCAGATATCCCCCGGCGCCAACGCCAGCAGATACTTGCCGTCCGGCGACCACGAGAACCCGGGATTGACCCACGACCGCTCGAGCAGGACCCGGTTCCCGGTCCCGTCCGGGCGGATGACCCGGATGGCCGCGTCCGGGTCCAGGAAGGCAATCAGACTCCCATCCGGACTCCACACGGCCCAGGCTCCCTGAACCCCGAGCCGGATCGATCGTTTGGTGGCCACTTCCAGGATCCGCAACTCACCGCCGAACCAATCGGAAGTCTGGTAGACCAGGCGAGTACCGTCCGGGCTCGGTGACCCGCCACCCTGAAAGCCGGCGAACGCGCTGGTGTCCTCGACCGCGACCAGCCCGCTGCCATCGGGGTGCACCCGCCAGAGGGCGGTGCCGAACCCCCAGGACCCACGGGAGAAATAGATCCACTGGCCATCCCGGGTTGGCTGCGGGCCAAGGGATGGATAGAGGGGGCTCCCCGACGCGATCCGGTGCACGGTGCCGCTGGCGTCGACCAGATCGATCGCGGCGTCGGCCCGAACGGCAATCCGGCCGTCGGGAAGCCAGACCGGCCACGGACCCATCATCGGCGGCCCGGACAACCAGTCGCCCTCCAGCGGGGCCCGGACCTGGTAGTTGGCCCCGTCGCTCCGGAAGGTGACGAGTTGGCCGGTTCCCGGGGCGGCGGCATCGAACGAGAGGGCCGAAAACTGGCCCTCGGGGACGACGCTGAGCTGCGCCGTCGCGCCGATCGAACCGATCGTGGCCCGGACCGCCGCTCGGCCGAGGGCCGTCGCCGTCACCCGGCCCGCGGTGGTGACGGTGATGGGCCCCGATTCGACCGCATAGCTCGCGGCGCCGGCCACCGGGTTGCCGCCCCGATCCCGCCCCGCGGCGGCGAGCTGGTAGCCGTTCCCGGTCAGGAGCGCGGTATCGGCCGGGGTCACCACCAGGCTGGCCAGGTTCCCGGGCCGGACGGTGATCGTGGTCGAGTCGCGGAAGCCGAGCGACGGGACGCCAATCCGAAGCCAGGCCGACCAGATCCGCCCGCCGAGCAGCACCCCCGTCTGGACCCGGCCCGTCGCGTCGGTCGGGATCGTGTCGACCGCCTTGAACACGTTGGCGCGGGGGACCAGGAAAAAGGGCAGCCAGCCACTCGGATCGACCGCGTCGAGCACCACCGGTGCCCCGACCGCGACGGCGCCACCGGGGCCGCGCACTTCGATCACGATCGGGCTCGCGATGGCGGCCTCGATCGTGTCGGCCACGGCGCCGCCGGACACGATCCGAATGCCGGCGGGCGGGGGCGG
>JAEUJH010000885.1 GCA_016794825.1 Gemmatimonadota bacterium | reverse complement strand
GCCACGAAGAAGACGGCGGCAAAGAGATCGCGCACCGGCCGGACGATCTCGCCGACCTGATGCGACACCCCCGACTCGCTCATCAGGACCCCGGCCAGGAAGGCGCCGAGCGCCACGGAGTAGCCCGCCTGGTGGGTCAGCAGCGCGAACAGGAACGTGATCCCCACGGCGGACACCAGGATCGTCTCGGGCCGGCCGAGCGCCACGACCGCCCGCAGCACCGGCGGCACCACCAGCATGCCGACCACGCTCATCGCCAGCAGGAGCGCGAGCAGCTTGCCGAACAGCCAGCCGACGTCTCCCGCGGCCAGGGGCCCCCCGGCGGCGATCGTCGGCACGATGGCGATCAGCCCGATGGCAATGATGTCCTCGAGGATGAGGAGGCTCGTCACCACGTCGCGAAGCCGCCAGTCGGGCCCCTGCTCCTCGAATGTCTTGACGATGACCGCGGTACTGGAGATGGCCACGATCCCGGCGGCCAGGGCACTCTCGAGTCGTCCCCAGCCGAGGCCCTTGGCCAGGGCAAAGCCGAGGGTCAGCATCAGCCCGACCTCGATCAGGGCGGCCACGCCGAGCCGCGGACCGACCCGCGCCACTCGGCGGAGCCGGAACTCGAGCCCCACGAACATCATCAGGAGCACGACCCCGATTTCCGCGAGGGTCCGGACCGATGCGGGGTCCTGGATCAGACCCACCGCCACCTTCGGACCGACCGCCACCCCGGCCACCAGATACCCGGCCACCACCGGGAGCTTGAGGCGCTGGAACAGGACCGTCACCAGAGCCGCGAGGCTCAGGATGATGGCCAGGTCCTGCAGGAAATGAGTGGCTGGGGACTCGGACATTCAGGGAAGAATACCGCCGCCGGCCGGGCGACCAAGCCCGGCGACGAGGCTCGCGCGGCCCTATCGGGCCCGCGCGATGACGATCGAGGCGTCCTCCGGCAGCCGGCCCTCGACGGCGGCGAGCCGGCGGACCAGGCGTTCGAGGGTCGGCTCCTTGGCGTTCCAGAGCGGGGTCAGGTCCCACGCGTCGACCAGCCCGTCGACCGCCAGCACGGCAATCGTTCCGGGCGTCCAGCGCACGTCATGGACTGGTGGCACCTTGGCGAGGCCGACGCCGAGCCGGCCGGGTTCGCTGGTCAGCACCTGCTCGGTCGGGCCGGTGACCGCGCCGTACACTCGGCCGATCCCGGCGAATTCGAGCAGCCGCAGGGCCGGGGAAATCCGGAACGTGGCCAGCGAGGCGCCCGAGGTGCCCACGGCGCCTTCGTGGGCCGCCACGAAGATCTCGGCCACCGGTCGGGTGGCCATCCGGCGGACGACCCCGCCGATCGCGGCCGCCACCTCCGTGGCCGCGGCGCCCTGGCCGACGCCGTCGATCAGCGCCAACAGCAGGCTTCCGTCGTGCTCGGCCACGATCCCGAGGTCCGAGGAGTCTCGGAGTCCGGGCAGAGGGCGACAGGCGATGAAATGCTCGAACGAGACGCGGGTGGCGATCATACCCGGGGGTATCGGCCCAAATGGGCCGGACCTCAAGCCTGAGGGTGGCAGAGCCGATGCTGGTGACTATCTTTGCGCGAACGCAGCACGCTTCAGGGAGTGGGAATGCGGATTCTCCTGGTCGACGATGACGATCTGAGTCGCGGCACGATCCATCAGATGTTGGAGCGGGCCGGGCATGGCGTCACCAGCACGGCCAGTGGCAGCGAGGCGCTCCAGCTGTTCCGCGCGGATCGGCCGGATCTCGTCATTACCGACCTGATCATGCCCGACAC
>JAEUJH010000114.1 GCA_016794825.1 Gemmatimonadota bacterium | reverse complement strand
GGCCCGGCCGGCGTAGCCGTGGGGAATCCGGAGGGCGTTGAACCGTTTGACCCAGGCGGGCAGGGTGTCGCGATACCACGTGCTGGTCGTGATGGTCCCGTTGTTGGCGAGCCAGTACACCTCGTGCTTGCCGCGGCCGATAGGGAGGATGGCCGACCGGTCCTTGGCCGAAACGGAGAACGCCCTGGTGGCGGGGTCGGCGGTGCTCAGCCAGTCGGTGACGGTGGTGCCGCGGAACCGGAACGGGGCGGCGCCGAGGTCGCGGGCACCGAGGAGGGGCCAGGCGTTGTCGTTGACGCCCGCGATGTTCCTGGTAATGCCGGTACTCCGCGGAAACCGCCCCGACATCGTGGTCGCGTGGCCCGGGGCCGTCTCGGTGATGGCGTGGTCGTGGTGGCCGTCGACGAACACCGCCCCACCGGTCAACAACCGGGCCAGCCCGCCGGACAGCTCCGATCGGAACCGGTCGAGGTACTCCGGCCGGAGCTGATCGACAGTGATGAAGACCAGGAGGGTCGGCTTGGCGGTTTCGGGGGTCGGCGAGGCCGACTCCGGGCGGCTGGCCGGCGAACAGGCCGTGAGGCCGAGCGACAGGAGGAGGCCAGCACGGGATAGACGAGTCATGGAAACCGGGATCGGGATGACGGTCCGGATAATAGGCTTCGGCCGGACGAAGCGGAACGGGCCCGGCCCTCGCGGGCGAGGCGGCTCGGCGGTACTATCCCTCCGAACCGTTCTCACCGGGGACCCCATGATTCGACGGCTGGTTTTCCTCAGCGCCTTGATCGGCGTCGCCGGACCGCTTGTCGCGCAGGAGAACGAACGGCAGCCGGAGCGCCTGTTCCGGGATCGCACGCCCCTCGAGATCACCATCCGGGCTCCGTTTTCGGAGCTCTTCAAGGATCGCGATACCCTGGAGTCCAAGCCGGTCCAGGGCATGCTGGAGTACACCGACGAGCGGCGGGGCGCGGTGTCGATCCCGCTGACCCTCGAGACCCGCGGGCACTTCCGTCTCAAGCGGACCACCTGCTCGTTTGCCCCTCTCAAGGTCCGGTTCGACAAGGAGCAGGCCAAGGGCACCACGTTCGCCAACCAGGGCAGCATCAAGCTGGTGACCCACTGCCAGAACGGCGATCGGTATCAGCAGAACCTGCTGATCGAAGAGGGCACCTACCGGATGTACAACCTGCTGACCCCGCTGTCGCACCGAACCCGCCTGGCCAAGATCCGGTATCTGCCGCCGGACACGACCAAGGCGGTGACGCGCTATGGCTTCTTCATCGAGGACGATGAGGAGATGGCCAAGCGGAACAACGGCAAGCTGTTGATGCAGCAGGGCGGGAACTTCAACCAGATGGCCTCGTACCAGATGGACCTGGTGTCGGTGTTCCAGTACCTGATCGGCAACACCGACTGGTCGGTGTTCGCGATCCACAACATCCGGATCGTCGACATGCAGGCCGCCGACTACCAGCCGGTGGCCTACGATTTCGACTTCTCCGGTCTGGTGAACTCGGCCTACGCCTCGCCGGACCCGCGGCTGCCGATCAAGAGCGTCAAGGATCGGCTCTACCGGGGTCCCTGCCGGAAAATCGAGGAATTGCTGCCGGTGCTGACCCGGTTCAACCAGGCCAAGGACTCGATGTACGCGGCCCTGACCGGCGTGCCCGGGCTCGACCCCAAGCGAGCCCAGGAGGCAACCGACTATCTCGACGGATTTTTCAAGCGGATCAAGGACCCGAAGGGATTCGACGACGCGATTGGCTACGCGTGTCGCCGCTGATCAGGGGGTAGCGCGAGTCCCGATCATCGCGACCGGCTCGTCCTTCGACATGGCCGGCGTTCCGACCACGTAGAGCACCTCGCCCGCGAACGGGGCGAGGACCCGACCGACCTCCACTCCGAAGAAGTCGGTGACCACGCCCAGCACCGTGCCGGCCGCCACCGTGTGGCCGCGTTCCACCCGCGCCCGCCAGACCCCGGTGGCCGGGCTCCGCAGCACTTCGGTTCGATCCAGGTAGATCGGGGCCGTGACCAACTCCTTGGGACCGCCGAGGAGGTCGAGGTACCGGAGCAACCGAATGGCCCCCTCGTAGTTCTTCTCGACCATGGCCTCGACCGGCAGGCCGAGGTATCCCGTTTCGGTGGTGATCGAGGGTTTGCGCCGAACCTGCGCCGTGTTCTGGGTGTACAGGCTCTGGTTCGGATCGGTGGGCCGATCGCGGTCGACCACGATGTGATCGTGCCCGAATGCCAGCGCCATTTGCCGGGCCACCGAGTCAGTCCGGGCATCGAGCCCGAGCGGGCTCCAGTAGGTGTACGGCCGGAGTGACTCGTTGCCGTCGCCGGCGTGCATGTCGACCACGTAATCCGACTGATCGATGACCTGACCGGTGATCGCGAACGCGATCCGCTCCGACACCGTCCCGCTGGCCTTGCCGGGGTAAACCCGGTTGAGGTTCTTGCCGTCGATCGGGCTGTAGTAGATCGTCCGGCCGAGGAAGGACGGCAGGTTGGCGACGTGGACCAGGATCAGGGTTCCAGCGAGGTCGGCGGGATCGATCCGGTCGCGCACCTTGTGGAGGGCCAGGATCGGAGCGACCTCCGAGCCGTGGGTGCCGGCGATCAGGGCCAGCGTGGGGCCGGGCCGGGTTCCGCGAATGACGGTGACCGGGATCCGGGTGGCCGCATCGACCCCGGCGGGAATCTCGATGTAGCCCGACCGCTTCTGACCGGGCCCCGCGGTGACCGCGCCGACGGTCAGGTTCTGGGCTTCGGCCCGCGCCGGCAGCGCCGAGCCCAGCGCGGCGAGCGCCAACCCGGCCCGGAGGAGTGAGATCGAATCTCGGACGGCGGACCTCCGGGCGGCGGGTCTGGTCATGTCAGCCCGCGACGGTCCAGGTCTGGCCGGTGCGCATCAGGGCGTTGAGGTCCTTCGGCCCGGTGGCGGCCCGCATCTGGGCGTGGATCGCGTCCTCGAACGTCGGGGCCGGATCGCAGTAGAGGACGCCGAGCACCTGCGGGAAGGTCGGCGGGTGGAGCGAGCCGAGGAGCGAGGCCAGGGTCCGGTTCTTCTCGTCGTGAACGAGGATGTCGGCCGCGGTGACGCCGTTCTCGCCGATGGTGACGACTTCCAGCTCGAGGGTCTGAGTCCGGAGCCGGAGTCCCTTGTTCTTGTCCTTGCCGAACACCAGCGGCTTGCCATGCTCGGCGATGAGCTGCCGGTCGGGCGCCACGCTCTTTTCGGTGAACTCGTCGAAGACGCCGTCGTTGTAGACCACGCAGTTCTGGAAGATCTCGACGAAGCTGGTGCCCTTGTGTTCGTGGGCCCGCTTGAGGACGCCGACCAGATGCGGCTGCTGGGTGTCGACCGACCGGGCCACGAATCGGGCGCCGGCGCCGAGGGCAAAGAGCGACGGATTGACCGGGGCGTCGACCGAGCCGAGCGGCGTCGACGGCGACCGGGTGCCCACTCGGGAGGTCGGCGAGTACTGGCCCTTGGTCAGGCCGTAGATCTCGTTGTTGAACAGCAGGATCTGGAGATCGACGTTGCGGCGGAGGACGTGGAGCAGGTGATTGCCGCCGATCGAGAGGCCGTCACCGTCGCCCGTCACCATCCAGACGTCGAGTTCGGGCCGGGCCAGCTTGAGGCCACTGGCCACGGCCGGGGCGCGGCCGTGGATGGTGTGGAATCCGTAGGTCGAGACGTAGTACGGGAACCGGGACGAGCATCCGATGCCCGACACGAAGACCGTCGACTCCTTCTTGGCCCCGATCTCGGCCAGGGTGCGCTGGACCGCCTTCAGGATGGCGTAGTCGCCGCATCCCGGACACCAGCGTACTTCCTGATCCGATTCGAAATCCGCGGCGGACACCTTCTTGGCCGGGGGTGGCGTGATCGTGGTCATGGTTACTTCTCCAGTCGGCCGCGAAGCGCCGCGACCAGTTCCGAGATCTTGAACGGCTTGCCGGTCACCTTGGCCAGCCTTTCGGCCGGCACCAGGTACTCGGCCCGGAGCACCGTCACCAACTGCCCGTTGTTCATTTCCGGCACCACGATCCGGCGGAACCGCTTGAGGAGGTCGCCGAGGTTGCGGGGGAAGGGCTTCAGGTAGCGGATGTGAATCTGGGACACCCGGTGCCCTTCGGCCCTCAGGGCCCGGACGGCCTGATGGATCGGACCGTAGGTCGAGCCCCAGCCGACGACCGCGAGGTCGCCGCTGTCCTCACCGAGGGCCACGTCCTGCAGCGGGATGTCGGCGGCGATCCCGTCGACCTTGGCCGCGCGGGTGTCAGTCATCCGCTGGTGGTTTTCGGGATCGTAGGAGATGTGCCCGGTGTTGTAGTCCTTTTCGATCCCGCCGATTCGGTGCTCGAGGCCCGGCGTTCCCGGAACCGCCCAGACGCGCCCCAGGGTCTGGGGGTCGCGAAGGTAGGGCTGGAAACCCTCCGGATCGGTGCGGAAGGAGACCGGGAAGCTTGGCAGCTTGGTGGCGTCGGGAATGAGCCACGGCTCGGAGGCGTTGGCCAGGTAGCCGTCGGTCAGGAGCATGACCGGCGTCATGTACTTGGTGGCGATCCGCACCGCCTCGATGGCGACCTCGAAGCAATCGGACGGCGTGGCGGTGGCGAGGACCGGCAGCGGCGTGTCGCCGTTGCGGCCGTAGACCGCCTGGTAGAGATCCGACTGTTCGGTCTTGGTCGGCAGGCCGGTGGACGGGCCGCCCCGCTGGTTGTTGATGATCAGGACCGGCAACTCGGTCATGACGGCCAGGCCGATGGCCTCCGTCTTGAGAGCGATGCCCGGCCCGGAACTGGTGGTGATGCCGAGGGCGCCGCCGTACGAGGCGCCGATGGCGGCACACATCGCCGCGATTTCGTCTTCCGCCTGGAAGGTGACCACCCCGAACTGCTTCAGGTTGGCCAGCGTGTGGAGCACCGGCGACGAGGGCGTGATCGGATAGGAGGCCAGGACCACGCGGTCGAGCGCGGCTGCCTTGACGCCCGCGAGGACGCCCCAGACCAGCGCCTCGGTGCCGGTGACCGTCCGGTACGTCCCCGCCGCGACCTGGGCCGGCGCCACCGTAAAGGCGGGGGCCGCGAGCTCGGCCGTCTCGCCGAAGGCGTGCCCGGCGTTGAGCGCGGCCACGTTGGCTTTGGCGATCTCCGGCTTCTTGGCGAACTTCCGCTCGAGCCACTCGATCGAGTGCTGCCGCTCGCGGCCGAACATCCAGAGCATCAGGCCCAGGGTCCACATGTTCCGGCAGCGGACCGCCTCCTTGGCGCTCAGATCGAACGGCTTGACCGCCTCGGCGTTGAGCTTGGTGACGTCGATCTTGAGGACGTGGTAGCCGGTCAGCGTGCCGTCATCGAGCGGACTCTGCTGGTATCCCGCCTTGACCAGGTTTCGACTGTTGAAGGTCGAGATGTCGCAGACCAGGATGCCGCCCTTGCGGAGGTCCTTGAGATTGACCTTGAGAGCCGCCGGGTTCATGGCCACGAGGGCGTCGAGTTCGTCACCGACGGTGAGGACCTCGTTGCTGCCGAAGTGGATCTGGAACGCGGAGACACCGAACGTGGTGCCGGCGGGCGCCCGGATTTCGGCGGGATAGTCCGGAAAGGTCGCCAGGTCGTTTCCCGCCAGCGCGGTTTCGACCATGAACTCGGAGCCGGTGATCTGCATTCCGTCGCCCGAGTCGCCGGCAAACCGAATGACGACCGATTCGCGATGTTGCCGCGCCGGGCCGTGAGCGGGCGGCGTTGCGGTTGGAGTAGCCATGTCCTTCTCCCGAATGGTTCCGTTCCTGTAAGGTACCCGCGCCGGGCGCCGGGGGGAGGGGTCGGCGACTAGCCTCCCCAGGCGCGTTCGAAGACGCGGAGCCAGTTGTGGCCGAGGACCCGATCGAGGTCGGGTTCGGACCAGCCGCGTTCCCGGAGTCCCGTCACCAGCGCCGGCAGTTGTCCGATGTGCTCGAACCCGGCAACCAGGCGGACCGGTCCCTCGCTCAGCTCGTCCGGCGAGAAGGTCACGGCGTCGGTCGGGTCGACGTGGAACGGGGGCTGGCCCCAGAGGAAGTCGGGGCCCAGGGCCAGGTGGTCCGCGCCCACCAGGCGCTTGCCGTGGTCGAAGTGATCGAGCAGCACCGCCAGCCGCGCCTGGGGGCTCCGCGGGCCGTGGGCGGCGGCGTTGCCGGGGTTGCGGACCAGGAAGTCGCTCACGGCCGTCAGGCCGATCAGGCCCCCCGTGCGGGCGATTTCCACCGCGAGCCGATCGGAAATGCAGCGGCGGTTGGGATTGATCGCCGCGAAGTTGGTGTGGGAACAGACCACCGGCACGCCGGCCGACAGGGCAATGGCGTCGCGGCTGGTCCGCTCGCCCGAATGGCCACCGACGTCCAGCAGGATCCGGAGGCGGTGGATCTCCTCGACCAGGCGGCGGCCGGCCCGGCTGAGCGGCCCGTCCGGATCGAAGCAGCCGCTCCCGAACACGTCGCTGGTGTTGTAGCAAAGGCCCTGGATCCTGAGGCCGAGGCCATGAAAGCGCTCGAGCGCGGGACGCAGGGCCTTCAGGCTGCCGAGCGGCACCTGCGCCATGGCCTCGCCGAGGCCGTTGCCGTAGGGACCGGACGCCGCCTGCACGCCGAGGACGAAGGCCAGCTGGCCGCGCGCCTGGGCGGTTCGGATCTGGGCCACGGTGGTGGCGACCGTCATCCGGTCGGCCCGGGATGCGGCGAACTCGTGGAAAGCTCTGAAGCTGTCTTCCTGATAGAGCGTCTTGTGAACGCAGTCGGCGCCACCGCGCCGGACCAGGGCCAGGAACTCGTCGGTGACGGTGGAGGTTTCCAGGCCGTCGACGACCAGTCGGCCGGCTCGACGGTCCTGGCGCCACCGCGGCCCAAGTGCCGCCGCGGCGACGCCCATGACCAGGTCCCGCCGGGTGACGCTCATGCCCCTAGAGGTACCGCTCCTTGATGATCCCGGCGTGGTGCGCCACATGCCCGTAAATGATGTGGGCCAGCGCCCGGACCGAGATCTCCTTGGAACTGGCAATGCCCCGGCGGGCCGGGGCGTCGGCCGGGAGGCCGGCCAGGAGCGCGATCGAGGAACTCCGCGCGGCCACCCACTCGTCGATCAGACTGCCCAGGGTTCGTTCGTTGAAGTGCGCCGGGACGATCCAGGCGTTCTCGTCGAACTTCGGGAGCGGGCCCTGATCGGCCCGGGCAAAGACCATGGCCCGGTAGCTCATGACTCGCTCGGTGTCGGCGATGTGCCCGACGACTTCCTTGAGGGTCCATTTCCCGGGCGCGTACGCCCCGTTGGCCCGCTGCTCGGACACCGGACGGAGGAGGGTCATGACCTCCGAAATCTGATTGGTGAGGAGCGCGATCAGGTCGCCCGCGGGCACCTTGCTGACGTAGGTGGCGTAGAACGGCGCGTACTCGTC
>JAEUJH010000099.1 GCA_016794825.1 Gemmatimonadota bacterium | reverse complement strand
GCCGGCGAATCGCACGGCAAAGGCCTGGTTGCCGTGGTCGAAGGCGTCCCGGCCGGCCTCCGGATCGACGCCGCGTTCGTCGACGCCGAGCTGTCGCGCCGGATGCAGGGGTACGGTCGGGGTGCCCGGATGAAGATCGAGGCCGATCGGATCGAGTGGATCTCCGGAATCCGGGCCGGCGAGACCCTCGGCTCCCCGATCGCGATGCTGATCCGGAACCGCGACTGGGACAACTGGGCCGACGTGATGGCCCCCGAGGGCGACGGCGAAATCCGGCGCCGCCGGGTGACCCGGCCGCGCCCCGGTCACGCCGATCTGGTCGGGGTGCTCAAGTACGATCGGCTCGACGCCCGCGACATTCTCGAGCGGGCCAGCGCCCGCGAAACGGCGGCCCGGGTGGCGGTCGGCGCGGTGGCGGGGCGGCTCCTGGCCGACTGCGGGGTCTCGATCGGGAGCCACGTCGTGTCGTTAGGCGGAATCCGGGCCGAGCCGCCCGCCGCCCGGCCGGCGCCCCTCGGCCCGGCGGCCGACGGCTCGCCGGTCCGGATGCTCGACCGGGCCGCCGAGGCCCAGGCCATGGCCCGGATCGACGCCGCCAAGTCGGCCGGCGACACCCTGGGCGGCGAGGTCGAGGTGGTGGCCGAGGGGCTCCCGCTCGGCCTGGGCAGCCATGTCAGCTGGGATCGGAAGCTCGACGGCCGGCTGGCCGGCATCCTGATGTCGATCCCGGCGGTGAAGGGGGTCGAGATCGGGCTCGGCTTCGAGGCGGCCCGCCGCCCCGGCTCGGCCGTCCACGACCCGATCGACGCCGACCCGGCTCACCGAACCGACCGCCGCGCCGGTTTCCGCCGCCGGAGCAACCACGCGGGCGGTCTCGAGGGCGGGATGACCACGGGCGAGCCGCTGGTGGTCCGGGTCGCGATGAAGCCGATCGCCACCCTGATGACGCCGCTCGCCACCGTCGACCTCGCCTCCGGCCAGCCGGCGGCGGCCCAGAGCGAACGGTCCGACGTCACCGCGGTGCCGGCCATGGGGGTCATCGCCGAGGCGCTGGTGGCCATCGTCCTCGCCGACGCGATGCTCGAGAAGTTCGGGGGCGACTCGATGGCCGAGCTGCATCGGAACCTCGAGGGCTACCTGGCGGCGATGGGGCGCCGCTGGGAAGAGATCGATTCCTGACGGATTCCGTGCCGCGGCATCTCATCCTCGTCGGACTCCCGGGCGCCGGGAAGAGCACCGTCGGTCGGATCCTGGCCGATCGGCTCGGCACCCACTGGACCGACATCGATCCGATCATCGAACGGGCCACCGGCCTTTCCATTGCCGACCTCTTTGCCGAAGAGGGCGAACCGGCGTTCCGCGAGCGGGAGCGCCTGGCCGTGATCCAGGCCCTTCGGCTGCCGCCGCACGTGGTGACCCCGGGCGGGGGCTGGGCGGCGGTCGACGGCAACCTGGCCACGGTGGCGGAGCAGGGATTCCCGATCCACCTCGCGGTCGACCCCGACGTGGCGGCGGCGCGGCTGGCGGACGATCGAGCCCGGCCGCTCCTGGCCGGCCCCGATCGGGTGGCGCGACTCCGCGACCTGGCCCGGGTCCGGCTTCCCTGGTACCGGCAGGCCGCCGCCGAGGTCGATGCCGGCACCGGCTCGGCCGCCGAGGTGGCCGACCGGCTCCTGGCGCTGGCCCGGGCGCGGGCGGGGTGGCCATGAGCCTCACGGCGACGGTGGTGGGCGGCGGCCTGGCCGGTTCCGAGGCGGCGTGGGCGCTGGCCGAGCGGGGCGTCCGGGTGACGCTCGTCGAAATGCGGCCGGCGGTCCGGACCCCGGCGCACCAGACCGGCCGCCTGGCCGAGCTGGTCTGCAGCAACTCCTTCAAGTCGGTCGAGACCGCCAACGCCCACGGCCTCCTCAAGGCCGAACTCCGGTCGTTAGGCAGCATCCTCCTCGAGGCGGCGGACCGGGCCCGGGTTCCCGGTGGGGCCGCGCTGGTGGTGGATCGGGAGGTCTTTTCGGCCGCGGTCGACGCCCGGGTCCGGGCCCATCCCCGGATCGAGGTGGTGTCCGGCGAGGCGACCGAGCTGCCGCGGCCGGGCGTGGTGGCCACCGGCCCGCTCACCTCCGAGCGGCTCGCCGCGGCCATCGCCGCCGAGCTGGGCGCCGAGGCGCTGGCGTTCTACGATGCCATCGCCCCGATCGTCTCGGCCGAGAGCCTCGACCACGAGGTGCTCTACGCCCGGTCGCGGTACGGCAAGGGCGACGGCGACGATTACCTCAACGCCCCGATGACGCGGGAGCAGTACGAGACCTTCCTGGCCGACCTCGCGGCCGCCGACCAGTTTTCGGGGCACGACTTCGACCAGGTGGCGTACTTCGAGGGCTGCCTTCCGGTGGAGGAGATGGCGCGTCGCGGCCCGGAGACGCTCCGCTTCGGCCCGATGAAGCCGGTCGGCCTGCGCGACCCCCGCACCGGACGCGACCCCCACGCCGTGGTCCAGCTCCGCCGGGAAGACCGGGCCGGCCAGATGTGGAATCTGGTCGGCTTCCAGACCCGGCTCCGGATTCCCGAGCAGCAGCGGGTGTTCCGGACCATCCCGGGTCTGGCCCAGGCCGAGTTTCTCCGCTACGGGAGCATCCACCGGAACAGCTACGTCAACAGTCCGGCGGCGCTGGCCGGCGGGCTCCGCCGCGGCGACCGGGATCCGGCCTTCTTCGCCGGCCAGATCACCGGGGTCGAGGGCTATACCGAGTCGTTAGGCACCGGTCTCCTGGCCGGGATCAACCTCCACCGGGTCCTGACCGGGCGCGATCCGGTGGTCCCGCCGCCCACCACGATGCTCGGCGGGCTCTACCGCTATCTGGCGGAGGCCGATCCGAAGCACTTCCAGCCGATGAACGCCAACTTCGGGCTCCTCGATCCGCTCCCGGAGGGTGTCCGCAAGGCGGATCGGCGGGCGGCGCTGGTCGACCGCGCCATCCGGGATTTCTCGGCCTGGCGGGAGACGATCGACCGATGAGCGGCGACCTCACCCTGCTGGCCGGGTTCCTCGAACACCTCGCGAAGGAACGGGGCCAGTCGCCCCACACGGTCAAGGCCTACCAGCGCGATCTGGCGGGGTTCGTGGCGTTTGCCGACGACTTCTACGGCGGCGACTGGACCTGGGCCTCGGTCGATCGCCTTGGTGTCCGGGGGTTCCTGGGTGAGTTCGAGCGCCGGAAGCTGACCCGGCGCTCGGCGGCCCGGGCGCTGTCGGCGCTCCGGTCGTTCTACCGGTTCCTGGCCGTCCATCACGGGGTTTCCAACGGGGTGGCCCGGGCGGCTCGGGTGCCGAAGATCGAGAAGCGGCTCCCGACGCATTTGCGCCGCGACCAGACCGAAGCGGTCTTCGAGACCGCCACCGAACGGGCCGGCAGCGGCGACTTCGGCGCGCTCCGCGACCTCGCGATGATCGAACTGTTCTACTCGAGCGGCCTTCGGCTCTCGGAACTGGCCCAGGCCGACGTCGGCGATCTCGATCTGCTCTCCAACCAGATCCGGGTCCGCGGCAAGGGCCGGAAGGAGCGGATCGTTCCGGTGGGGCGGAAGGCGGAGCAGGCGCTCCGGGTCTACCTCGACGCCCGCGAGCCGGTGGTCGCGACCACCCGGGGCGATCGCCGGGCCCTCTTCCTGTCGGCGCGGGGCCGGCGGCTCTCGGCCCGGACGGTCCAGCGCCGGATCCACGGGCTGTACCGGGGGGCTGGGGTCGAGGGCCAGCGGGTGCACTCGCTCCGGCACACCTTTGCCACCGACCTGATGGACGCCGGCGCCGACCTCCGGGCGGTGCAGGAGCTGCTCGGCCATGCGTCGCTGAGCACCACCCAGGTCTATACTCATACCAGCGTCCAGCGGCTCAAGGACGTGTACCGCCAGGCTCATCCGCGGGCCGGATAGCGCGGCGGACTCGATCGAACGGAGGGTTGCGATGGAGTTTCACGGCACCACCATTCTCTGCGTCCGGAAGGGCGGGCGGGTGGCGTTAGGCGGCGACGGCCAGGTCACCATGGGCGACACGGTCATGAAGGCCACCGCCAACAAGATCCGGTCGCTCAAGGGAGGGAAGGTCCTGGCCGGGTTTGCCGGCTCGGTGGCCGACGCGATCACCCTGTTCGAACGGTTCGAGGAGAAGCTCGACCGCTACCCGGGCAACCTGCCGCGCGCCTCGGTCGAGCTGGCCAAGGACTGGCGGAGCGACCGGGTTCTCCGTCGGCTCGAGGCGCTCCTCGTCGTGGCCGACATCGACCACACCTACGTCCTGAGCGGGCTCGGCGAACTGTTCGAGCCCGATGACGGGGCGCTGGCCGTCGGGTCCGGCGGCAACTACGCCCTGGCCGCCGCCCGCGCCCTC
Source organism: Gemmatimonadota bacterium (assembly GCA_016794825.1). Lineage (GTDB taxonomy): Bacteria > Gemmatimonadota > Gemmatimonadetes > Gemmatimonadales > GWC2-71-9 > SHZU01. Next base: position 1,237 of record JAEUJH010000099.1, on the reverse strand, counting down.
CTTCCCGATCCGGGCAAATCGGCCCGCGACATCGTCCAGCGGTCGCTCGAGATCGCGGCGGACATCTGCGTCTACACCAATCGGCACATCACCATTCTCGAACTTCCGGGGTGACGAGGCGGCTCCCATGTCGGCGATCCTGCTGGAAGCCCTGGTCATCGGGCTGTTGCTGATCACCAACGGCGTCCTCTCGATGTCGGAAATGGCGGTGGTCACCGCCCGTCGCAGTCGGCTCAAGCGATCGGCGGATTCGGGCGACCGGCGGGCCCGCGCCGCCCTCGAGCTGGCCGCGGAGCCGACCCCGTTCCTCTCGACGGTGCAGGTCGGGATCACCCTGATCGGCACGCTCGCCGGGGCGTTCGGCGGCGCCACGATCGCCGGCCAGCTCGAGATCCCGCTGGCCGCGGTTCCCGGCATCGGTACCTACGCCGAGGGCATCGCGCTCGCCATCGTGGTGGTGGCGATCGCGTTCGCGTCGCTGATCGTCGGGGAACTGGTGCCGAAGCGGATTGCCCTGGCCCGGCCGGAAGCGGTGGCCCGGGTGGTGGCGCCGTCGATGAAGGTGATTGCCCGGGCGGCACGGCCGCTGGTCTGGGTGCTCTCGACCGCGACGGAATTCGTGCTCAAGCTGCTGCCGGTTCGGGGGGCGGAGCGCCAGTCGGTCACCGAGGAGGACATCCGGGCCCTGGTGGCGGAGGGACGGGCGGCCGGCGCCGTCCACCAGGTAGAGGAGGAGATCCTCGGTCGGGTGCTGGCCCTCGGCGACCAACCGGTCGGCCAGATCATGGTGCCGCGGATGGACCTCGACTGGCTCGGCGCCGACGAAGGCGCCACCGCCGCCGACCTGGTCCGGCGGTCTCCGTCACCCGCGTGGCTGCTGGTCTGCGGCAGGTCGGTCGACGAAGTGGTCGGGGTGGTTTCGGCGCGGGACGTCCTGCTCAAGCTGGCGGCACAGGAGCCGATCGATCTGCGGCAGCTGGCCCAGCCGCCGGTGTTCCTCCCCGAGACGGTCTCGGTACTCCGGGTCATGAAGGCGCTCAAGGAAGGACCGGTGCCGGTGGCCCTGGCCCTCGACGAGTACGGCGGGGTCAACGGCCTGGTCACCTTCGATCGGGTGGTCGAGCACGTCCTGACCGAGATGCCCGGGCGGTCCCATGCCGATCCCGACATCGTGGCGCGCGAGTCCGGGGGCTGGCTCGTCGATGGCGCCACCCCGATTGCGCGGCTGGCCGAGGAG
>JAEUJH010000834.1 GCA_016794825.1 Gemmatimonadota bacterium | reverse complement strand
TCGTGTTTCTGTTGGACGAGCCGCTGGACGGTGGCGGGAATCAACGCAACCCGGCGTTCGCGGGGTGCGGTTTCCCGTAACAAACCAATCCGCATCGGACCTCTCTTCGGTGGGGTACTCGGAGAACGACCGTCGCGGGATACCGCTCGCGACGGGCCCTGGAGCGTCGCGAATTTACACTCAATGGGAGGCGTTCGACAGGTGGACTTTCCGCGAACGCCCTCTTAGTGTGCGTCGACTTGAACCTCAGCGGACCGTGAACATAGTTTCCGTATTCGTCCCGGGGTCGATCGGCAACGTCGGCCCGGGACTCGACGTCCTTGGCCTCGCGGTCCGGGGCGCCGGCGACACCGCCACGATCGAGCGCACTGCCGACCGCCGGATCGTCGTCGACGAACCGGGCGACCCCTCCCTTCCCTCCGACCCCGCCCGCCACACCACGGCACTGGCCGCCCGCGCCGCGCTCGCCCTGGCGGGTCGAAAGGGGAGGATCGGCCTCCGGATTCGGCTGCGGAAAGGGCTGCCGTTGTCGGGCGGTCAGGGTGGCAGCGCGGCGTCCGCCGTGGCCGGGGCCGTCGCCGCCAACGTCCTGATGGGTTCGCCCCTCGGCACCGACGAACTCCTGGCTGCCGCGCTCGAGGCCGAGGCCACGGTGGCGGGCCGGCATCTCGACAACATCGCGCCGTCTCTGCTGGGCGGCCTGGTCCTGATTCGGAGCCTCGACCCGATCGACGTCGTCCCGTTGTCCGTTCCCCGGGGGCTCCAGATCGTCCTGGCCAAACCGGACTACGAGATGCGGACGCGGGAGGCCCGGTCGGCGCTGCCTAACACGATTTCCCGGGCCACGGCGCTGCACCAGGCGGCGCAAGTAGCCGCGATGGTCGCGGGCGCCGCGCAGGGCAATCTGGCGCTGTTCGGCCGGGCCATCGACGACCGGATCGCCGAACCGGCGCGGGCCGGCCTGCTGCCCGGGTTTTCGGAAGCCAAGCGCGCGGCGTTGCGGGCCGGCGCGCTCGGCTGCTCGATTTCCGGCAGCGGCCCCACGTTGTTCGCGGTCGCGGATCGGCGAGCCACCGCCATCCGGATTGGAGCCGCCGTGGCCCGGGCGTACCGGCGGGCCGGCTACGCCACCACCATTCGCGTCACCACCCCCGACGTTCAGGGAGCCCGAATCCGCCCATGACCACCTGGCTCCAGTGCGATGCCTGCTCCACCCGCTTCGACCTGCTCGAGCCGATCGCCCGGTGCCGGCAGTGCCGGGGCCTGTTGGCGCTCGCCAGCGATCTCGGCCCGACGGACCTGGCTCGTCGGTTTGCCGATCAGGGGAGTTGCTCACCGGCGCTCCGGCGCTCGGGTGTCTGGCGGTTCCGCGACTTGATCCTTCCCGAAGCCCGGGACGCCGACGTGGTGTCGTTCCCCGAGGGCAACACCCCGCAGGTCCAGCGAGCCCGGGTGGCCGAGTGGGCGGGGTGTCGCCGGCTGTGGCTCAAGCACGAGGGGATGAACCCGACCGGATCGTTCAAGGACCGCGGCATGACGGTGGCCGTCACTCACGCGCGTCGCCTCGGCGCCCGGGCGGTGGCCTGCGCCTCGACCGGCAACACCTCCGCGTCCCTGGCGGCGTACGCGGCCCACGCGGGGCTCCTGGGCGTGGTACTGATTCCCGCCGGGAAGACGGCGCTGGGCAAGCTGGCGCAGACGGTGGCGTACGGCGCGACCGTTCTGGCCATCCGAGGCGATTTCGACGCGTGCCTCGATCTGGTGGACCAGGCCAGCGAACGTCTCGGTCTCTATCTGGTCAACAGCATCAACCCGCTCAGGTTGGCGGGACAGAAGTCGATCGTGTTCGAGTTGCTCGAGGATCGGGCCTGGCGGGCGCCGGACTGGATCGCGCTGCCGGCGGGCAACCTCGGCAACACCTCAGCGTTCGGCGCGGCGCTGCAGCAGGCCCACGCCTTGGGCCTGATCGACCGGATTCCGCGCCTGGCCGCCGTGCAGGCGGAGGGCGCGGCACCCTTTGCCCGGAGTTACCGGGAGCAGTTCGCTCAACGCTATCGGGTGGAGGCCGACACGGTGGCCACGGCCATCCGGATCGGCAACCCGGCTTCGCACGACCGGGCGGTGGCGGCCGTTCGAGGGACGAACGGCGTCGTCACGATGGTCTCGGATCAGGACATCCTGGCCGCCAAGCGAGAAATCGACCAGGCCGGCGTCGGGTGCGAGCCGGCGAGCGCGGCGTCGGTGGCCGGGGTTCGGCGGCTGGTGCGGGAGGGCACGATCGGGCCGGACGAAGACGTCGTGGCGGTGCTGACCGGGCACATCCTCAAGGACCCCGAAATCCTGCTCCGGGACCGGGGCGACGTCGTCCGCGAAATCGACCCGACGCTGGCCGCGGTCGAGGCCGCGATCGCGTCGGCCGGTCAGCGTTAGGCGGTGGCCGCCTGGCCGGCGCTTCCGGCCAGGCGGTGGAGGACGCCCCTGAGCGCCCCGACATCCGCGAGCCGATAGCCCGCCATGGTCGGCCCCGCCCCGATCCGGACCGCGATGGCCCCGGGCGGGAGTCCCCGAAACAGATCCTCGTCCGTGGAATCGTCACCCGCTGCCAGCACCAGGGCGGAGGGCCCGGCCTCCTGAGCGACGGCCCGGGCGACCTTGGCCTTGTTGACCCCCTGCGACCGCACCTCGACGATCCGATGGCCGACCAGGACCTCGGCCCCGCTTCGATGGAGCACCTGGCCGAGGTGGAGCGCCAACTCGGTGGCGGAGCGGGAGGCGGTGGCGTCGGCCTGACGCCAGTGCCAGCAGAGCCCGTATTCCTTGGTCTCGACCGAGGCGCCGGGGGTAACCCGGGCAAAGTCGTCGAAGACCCCGCGAACCCGATCGAGCCATGGCAAGGCAAGGTCGAGACGTTCCCACGACTTGGCCCCCGGCCGGCGCCGGGCGGCGCCGTGCTCGGCGTGGAGGTGGATGGGAAGTCCCCCGAGCCAGCGATCGAGGAAGCCGCGGGAGCGGCCGCTCACGACGTGCACCTCCTGCCGCCGATCGGCGGCGAGGGCGCGGAGGAGCGCGAGGAGCTCGTCGTCGGGCAGGGCCAGTTCCGGCCGTTCGACGATCGGAGTGAGCGTCCCGTCGTAGTCGAGCAGGAAGACCCGGCGTCGAGCGGCCCGGAACCGCGCCAGCGCCAGCTCGAGGCCACCGGTTCCGAGTCGCACGGGCCGTCGAGCATCGGCGCGGGCCCCGCCGGCCAGGGCATCGAGGAAGCTGGCCGCCCACCAGTCGCCGTCGTAGCGAATGACCCGCTCCCGGAGCCCGGCCATTCGGCGGCGCCGTTCCGGCTCCGCCATCTCCAGCGCTTCCGCCAGTCGAGTCGCCACCCGGTCGACTTCGTAGGGATTGATGATCAGGGCCTCGGGCAAGTCGGCCGCGGCCCCGGCGAACTCGCTCAGGACGAGGACGCCGTCACCATCGATCCGTGACGCGGCAAACTCCTTGGCGACCAGATTCATGCCGTCGCGGATCGGGGTGACCAGCATGACATCGGCCGCCCGGTAGAGCGCCGCCAAACCCTGGCGATCGACGCTCCGGAAGAGGTAGTGGATCGGGGTCCATCGCGGCGTGGAGAACCGTCCGTTGATCCGGCCGACCAGGCGGTCGACCTCCTGGCGGAAGTCCTGATACGCGGGCACCGCCTCGCGGGTGGGTACCGCGAGGTTGACCAAGCGAACCCGCTCGTGCAGCTCGGGGTACCGGGCCAGCAGCCGCTCGAAGGCGAGGAGGCGGCGGGGAATACCCTTGGTGTAGTCCATCCGATCGACCGCCACCATGATCCGGGCGGACCCGTCGCCCCGGATTTCCCGCACCAGTTCGTCCACCACCGGCTCGGCCGCCACGGCCTCGAAGTCACGGGCGTCGATCCCGATCGGGAAGACGCCGAGCCGGACTTCGCGGTCGTCGAGGACGATCCGGTCGATTTCGGTGGGCAGGTCGAGGATTTCAGCCACCGCCGACGCGAAGAAGCGGAGGTACGAGGCGGTGTGGAATCCGATCAGCGTGGACCCGAGCAGCCCGCGGAGCATCTCGCTCCGGCCCGGCAGCGTCCGGAACACGTCGGCCGTCGGGAACGGGACGTGGAGGAAGAACCCGATCGCGGCGTTGGGGAGCGCGGCCCGGAGCATCTCGGGCACGAGGAACAGATGAAAGTCGTGGATCCAGATCTGGTCGCCGGGCCGGTACCAGGCCACGATGGCGTCGGCAAAGCGTTGATTGATGGCGCGGTAGGTCTCCCAGTCGTCGGTGTCGGCCGGCTGGCGACCGGTGAAGCTGTGGAGGATCGGCCAGATGAAGCTGTTGGAGAAGCCGTCGTAGAACCGTTGCGACTCCTCCCCGGAAATCGCGATCGGG
>JAEUJH010000731.1 GCA_016794825.1 Gemmatimonadota bacterium | reverse complement strand
GTCGACGCCGAGGAGCTGCGCCACCAGGCGGCGGTTGGCGTCCGAACTCCAGGGGTGCTCGCCGATGGCCTTCTTGACGATCACGCCGTTCCGGTCGACCAGGAAGCTTTCCGGGAACATGATGGTCTGGTAGGCCTTCTGGACCGAGCCGTCGCCGTCGTGCAGGATGTCGAAGGTGAGCTTGAGGTCGTCGGCAAAGCTGACCACGTCCTTCACGTCGCCCTCGTCGACGCTGACCGCGGCGATCCGGAATCCCTTGGGGCCCAGTTCCTGGAACAGCCGCTCCATGGCCGGCATCTCCTTCCGGCACGGCACGCACCAGGTGGCCCAGAGATTGACCAGGACCACGTTGCCTTTGTAGTGCTCGGAGAGGGAGACCGTGTCGCCGGTCTTCAGGTTGACGGCCTGGAAATTGGGGGCGTCGTTGCCCACTTCGATCGGCCGGTTCCGATTGCCGTACCGGGCCAGGGCCCAGGCGCCGATCCCGAGGCCGAGTACCACCGCGATGACGAAGAACCACTGCTTGCGCATGGGGGGAATATACCGTCGCCCCGGGCCGGGCAGGAGAGCGAGCCAAAACCGGTCGCCCCCCGGGGGTCAGGGCCGCAGTCCGAAGCCCACCGGGCCCGCCTGACGGAGCGGGGCCGCCAGGTTGGCGAACTCGCAGAGGACGGAGCGGGTCTCCCGCGGGTCGATGATCTCTTCCACCCCGTACTTCTCGGCCGTCCGGAACGGCGAGCGGACCTGGTTGAGCCGCCGGAGAATGTCGTCGAGCATGGCCTTCGGGTCCGCCGCCGCCTCGAGGTCGGCCTTGTAGGCGGCTTCGATGCCGCCCTCGATCGGGAGCGAACCCCAGTCGGCCGAGGGCCACGCGTAGCGGTAGCGGTAGCGGGCGTGATTGGCGTGACCAGCGCCGGCCACGCCGAATGCCTTCCGGATCACCACCGTGCACCACGGGCCCCGGACCTGGTAGATCGCGGCCAGCGCCCGGGCGCCGGCGCGGATGGTGCCGTCCTGTTCGGCCCGGCTGCCGACGACGAACCCGGGGTTGTCCACCAGATGCACGACCGGCAGGTGGAACGTCTGGGTCAGGTCGAGGAACCGAACGATCTTCTCGGCCGCGGCCGCCGTCCACAGACCGCCGAGTTCGAACGGATTGCTGGCGACGATCCCGACCGGCCAGCCGTCGAAGCGGGTCAGCGCCGTGATCACCGACCGGCCGTAGTGACGGCCGATCTCGAAGACGGAGCCCCGATCGGCCAGGGCGTCGAGGATCGGGCGCATCTTGTAGACCCGGCGGCGGTCGCGGGGCACCGCCTCGATCAGCCACTCCTCCCGGCGCTCCGGGTCGTCGTCCGAGGGCCGGCGTTCCGGCAGGTCGTATACCGACGACGGGAGGTACGAGAGGAAGGCCCGGCACATCGCGAACGCCTCGTCCTCGGAGGCGGCTTCGTCGTCGACGGCGCCGATCCGGGTGTGGATCTGGCTTCCGCCCAACTCTTCCTTGGTGAGCTTCTCGCCCGCGGCGGCCACGACCGGCGGCCCCGCCACGAACATCTGGGCCTGGCCCTTGATCAGCAGCGAGTAGTGGCTGTTGACCAGCCGCGCGGCGCCCAGGCCGGCCACCGGACCGAGACCCAGCCCGACCACCGGCACGGTGGCCAGGTTGGCGACCGCGTGATCCCAGCCGATCAGGTGGGGCAGGTAGGTGTAGCCCGCGGTTTCGACGGTCCGAACCGAACCGCCGCCGCCGGTCCCTTCGATCAGCTTGACGAGCGGCAGCCGGAACTCGTGGGCCAGCTGCTCGGCGGCGATCTGCTTGTCGTGGATGGAGGCGTCGGCGGCGCCGCCCCGGACGGTGAAGTCGTCGCCGTTGACCACCACGGGCCGCCCGTCGATCCGGCCACGACCGTAGAGGATGTTGGTGGGTGACAGCTTGATCA
>JAEUJH010000719.1 GCA_016794825.1 Gemmatimonadota bacterium | reverse complement strand
GTCGAGGCGCTGGCGCGGGTCATCGACTCGCTGCCCCTCCCGATCGCCAACCCGATGGAGGTCAACGGTCGGGTCCTTGCCGTCACGGCCACGGTGGCCGTGCTCACGGGGCTCGGGTTCGGAATCGTGCCGGCGCTGCATGCCCTTCGGATCGACCCCCATCGCACCCTGCAGGTCGAGAGCGGCGGCGCCACCGGCCACCGCTCGCGGCTCCGATTGCAGCGAACCCTGGTGGCGATCGAGGCCGCGCTCGCCATGACGCTGCTGACCGCCGGCGGCTATCTGGTGCGGAGCTTCCTCGAACTCCGCGCGGTCGAGCCCGGCTTTGCCCCGGAGCGGCTGCTCACGATGCGACTCTCGCTGGCCCGGGAGCGATACCCCAAGGCCGCGATCGAGCCGTTCTTTGCCACCCTGCGGGAACAGGTCGGCGCCATCCCCGGCGTCCGGGCCGTCGCCACCGCGTCGCAGTTTCCGCCCGGCGTGTTCCTCCGGCAACCGTTCCAGATCGAGGGCACCGCCCCGCCTACCGATCAACTCCCGACCGCGTTCGCGACGCTCGCCAGCCCCGGGTTCTTCGAGGCCATGGCCATCCCGCTCCGGCGCGGCCGCGCCTTCGGGCCCGACGATCGGGCCGACTCGCCCTGGGTGGTGGTGGTGAGCGAGGCCTTCGTCGAGCGGTACTTCCCGGGGCAGGATCCAATCGGCCGCCGGATCCGGGTGGGCGGAGCGGAAGGACGGGAGGCCGAAATCGTCGGGGTGTCCGGCGCCACCCGGAACCGGGGCCTCGAACGGCAACCGGAACCCGAGATGTTCCTGTCGACCGTCCAGGCGGACGGCGTCAACAACCAGCTGTTCCTGCTGGTGCGGAGCCAGGCCGACCCGCGCGCCCTGATCGGCGCGGTGCGCCAGGTGGTCAAGGGCATCGACGCCGAGCAGCCGGTTTATGCCATCAGAACGGTGGAGGAGGCGTTCGCGCAGGCCCAACTCAGCCGGCGGGTGTCGACCGTCCTCCTCGGCCTCTTTGCGGGGTTCGCGCTGATCCTGGCGGCGGTCGGCATCTATGGCGTGGTGAGTTACGCCAGTTCCCAGCGCACCCGGGAGGTCGGGGTGCGGATGGCCCTCGGCGCGTCGCGAGGCGCCGTGGCCCGCCTGTTCGTCAGGCAGGCCCTGGCCCCGGTGGCGATCGGCTCGGCGGCGGGGTTGGCGGCGGCGGTGGGGATCGGAACGGCCATGCGGAGTCTGCTCTTCTCGATCGGGGCCGGCGATCCAGCCACCCTGATCGGAGCGGCCGTGCTCCTCGCGGGAGTGGGCCTGGCCGCGGCGTTCCTGCCGGCCTGGCGAGCCAGTCATCTGGATCCGGTTCGGGCCCTGCGATCGGAGTGAGGCAGGGTCGAGGGCGCGACCGCTAGAGTCGGACGGCCGGTGGCTCTAGTTTTCGCTCCCCGATGCCAAGCGCCCGCGGCACCTACTGGCGGATCATCCTCCTGCTCCTGTTCTGTTCGATCGGGGGCTTTGGGGCCATCATCTTCTCGCGCCGGCCCTCCAACGACCGGCGCTGGGCCGCCGACCATGCCCGGCTGCCCGAGGTCACCTTCGTCGACACCCTGATCCGGATCGCCAACGTCCGGAACTTCCAGTACCGGAGCGCGGACAGCTTTACCGTCCGCTACGACACCCGGACCTACGACCTCACCAAGCTGGAATCGGTCTGGTTCGTCCTGGCGCCGTTCTCCACCTCGTGGCGCGGCCCCGCCCACAGCTTCGTCAGCTTCGGTTTTTCCGATTCCACCTTCCTGGCCATCTCGGTCGAGGCGCGCCGGGAGGAAGGCGAATCGTACGGGGTCCTGGCGGGCATGGGCCGGAACTTCGAGTTGATCTACGTCGTGGGCGACGAGGCCGACCTGATCGGCAAGCGGGCCGGGTTCGGCGAGTTCGACGTCTACCTCTACCCGATCCGCACCACGATGGACCGGGCCCAGGCCGTGCTGCTCAATCTCCTCGCCAAGTCCGACCGACTCCGGCTCCGGCCCCAGTTCTATCACACCGTCACCAACAACTGCACCTCGAATCTGGTCGCGAGCGTCAACCAGGTCGCTCCGGGGCGGATTCCGAAGGGGCTTAAGCTGGTGTTCCCGGGCTATGCCGACGAAGTCGGCCGGTCGCTCGGTCTGATCGATTCGACCCTTCCGCTGGAGCAGGCGCGGGCCCGGTACCGGATCAACGACGCGGCCCGGCGCGCCATGGGGCGCCCCGACTTTTCCCTCCGGATCCGGGACCAGTTCCGGTGACCCGGCGCGGATTGGCGTTTGCCGGGGTCACCACCGCCACGCTGGCGGTCTGGCTGCTGCTCAGCGTGGCCAACGCGCCGCTTCGGACCGCCGTCGCGCCGCTCGGGATCATCTCGTTCGAGCTGGCCGGGTCCGCCGCCCGGGCGGCCGAGATGGTGGCCAGCTGGGGGCCTCGTCAGCGCGAGGCGGCGTCGTTCAGTCTCGGGCTCGACTTCCTGTTCCTGTTTCTCTATCCGATCTCGATTTCGCTCGCGGTCCGGATCACCGCCGATCGGGTCGCCGCGGCGCGGCCGGCGTGGTTCCGGCTGGGACGGTCGCTCTCGCTCATGGTGCCCGCGTGCGTGGCGCTCGACGCGATCGAGAACGTGGCCCTCTGGCGAATCCTCCAGTTGGGCGCCACCGAGACCACCGCGCTGGTGGCCGCCGGCGCGGCGACGATCAAGTTCGGGCTCGTGGCCGCCGGCATCGGCTACGCCGTGCTGACCTGGTTGATCGGCCGGGCGACGCCCTCGACGGTTTGAGCGGCTCGCGCCGCGGCAGTAGACTTCCCCGACTCACCTCCCACTCGAGGCCGTCATGGCTCCGTTGCTCCGGATCGCCCGCTCGCTCGGGCTCGCGGTCGTGTTGCCGCTGGTCGTCCCCATGGTTGCCGCCCAGTCGCCGGCGGCCCGCGAGGTGGCCGAGCGGATCGTCTCGGTCGGTTCGATCGTGTCGGGCGAGGGCCCGATCTGGAGCGCCGACGGCCGGAGCGTGTACTTCGCGTCGTCGCAGGGCGGAAGCGCTCTCTGGAGCGTCCCGGCCGCCGGGGGCCCGGCGGTGCGGCTCACCCGCGACATCGCCACCGGTCTGGTCCGGCTCTCGCCGGCGGGCGATCGGCTCGCGTTCCTGAGCGACAAGAGCGGCAATCCCGAGATCTGGCTCTGGGACCTGGCCGCCGGTGCCGAGCGGCGGCTCACCGATCTCGGGGCGCGGATCAACGCCTTCTCGTGGTCGCCCGACGGGCGGACGCTGGCGGTGTCGGCGCTTCGGTTCGGCCAGTTCGATCTCTGGCGGGTCGACGTGGAATCCGGCAAGGTGATCCGGCTGACCGACGATCCCCGGTACGAGACCTATCCGGCCTGGACTCCGGACGGGGCCACGCTGCTCTACATCCGCTCCGACGATCGGTGGGCCGATCACGAGATCCTGGCCCTGCCGGCCGGCGGCGGGACCTCGCGGGTGGTGGCCACCGATCGGGATCTCTTCGACTACGGCACGATCGGCACCCGGGCGCGGTTCGGCTATCCGCTGGTGTCGCCCGACGGGAAAGCGGTGCTGTTCCGGTCGCACCGGAGCGGGTGGCTCAACTACTGGGTGGTCGGGATCGACGGGTCCGGGGTGCGGGCGCTGGCCGCGGAGGCCGCCGATCAGAGTGACGCGCGGTGGTCGCCGGATGGGAAGTCGGTGGCGTTCGTGTCGAACCGGAACGGTGCGATGGACCTGCGGGTCGTGGCGGCCGCCGGCGGGGCGGCCCGGGTCGTGGTGCCCGTGACGGTCGGGGTGGTGTCGTCGCCGGAGTGGTCGCCCGAGGGGGGCAGGATTGCCTACACCTTCGGGACGCCCACCCGTCCCGCGGATCTCTTCGTGGTCGACGTCGCCACCGGGGCCACCCGCCAGCTGACGTCGTCGATTGCCGAGTCCGTGCAGCGGACCCTGATCGAGCCGGAAAAGGTCTCGTACCGGAGCGACGAGTTCACGATCCCGGCCTACCTCTTCAAGCCGCCCGCCGCCCGGGCCGGCGAACGGTTCCCGGGCATCCTCTACATCCACGGTGGGCCGACCGGGCAGTTCAGCGACGCCTGGCTGTCGCAGGCCCAGTTCCTGGCCCGGATGGGCTACGTGGTGCTGGCGCCCAACATCCGGGGCAGTTCCGGCTACGGGAAGGCGTTCGAGGACGCCAACAACCCGTGCTGGACCCACTGCGACCTGCGCGACGTCCTCCAGGGCGTGGCGTTCCTGAAGACGCTGCCGATGGTCGACGGCGCCAAGATGGGGATCACCGGCATCAGCTACGGCGGGATCATGAGCATGGGGGCCATCGCCCACGCCCCGGGGGTGTTCCAGGCGGCGGTCCCGCAGTCGGGCTACGCCAACTGGATCAGCTTCCAGGACTACAACACCGAGATTCAGCATGCCAAGCTGAACGCCTACGAGTGGGGGCCGTACCCCGACAGCGCCCACGTCTATCGGCGGAACTCGGCCATCTTCTCGGCCGAGAAGGTCGCCACCCCGGCGTTCGTCCTCCATGGCGACGGTGTCACCCAGAGCTGGCGGCCGGGGGTCTATCCGATCACCGCGTCCCTGGAGTTCGTCCACGCCCTCGACCGCTACAACAAGCCGGTCAAGTACAAGGTGTACCCGGGAGAGACCTATTACGTGAACGGGCGGGAGAACTCCCGTCAGGTCCTGCTCGACATGCTCGAGTGGTTCGACCGCTACCTCAAGGACGGGGTGACCGGACCGCGCTGAATGGTCGAGGGCCTCCCGTCAAGCCCCGGCCGCGCCGCGGTTAGGCGGCTCGAACGGGGGGCCCTTGCGGAATTCCGGCGTTAGGGTAAAGCGGTCGATTCCTCGAAAAATCGCCCCCCCCTTCCGCATTCCCCGAATCGGGCGCATAATAGGGCCGGCAGCATTCCCACCACACCTAACTGTTTTCTGGACTCACGCGACATGGCGACTCGTCGAACCTCGACCCGGTCTCGGACCACCAAGACTCGTTCGCGCTCGACCTCGAAAGTCCCCGGTATTTCCCGCATCGATCAAGCGAGCACCCGGACCTTCGGATGGTTCTGCCGCGTCGGGTATCGGCCGACGCCCAGCGGAACCCGACCCAAGTTCACCGCGTTTTTCGGCGACGCCAGCAACGGCGGCAAGAAGAAGGCGTTCGAAAAGGCGGTCGGCTGGCTCAAGACGGTACAGCGGACCGGGCGGCCTCCGAAGAAGAAGTAGCGAACCCCGCCCTGACGGGGCGGTACCCGACCGGCCGCGTCCCCCCGGGGCGCGGCCGGTTCGCATTTCCCCGCCCGGGCGTATCTTTCCGGGGAACCTCCGCGGGGTCGTCCCATGGTACGCAAGGCGCTCGTCGTTCTCGGATTGCTGGCCCTGGTGGCGCTCGGCGGGGCCTTCATGGCCCGGGGTCGGGGCATGGTGGTCCCCGGTCTGGCCGCCCAGCCGCTCACCGGCCTGATCGACCGGCCGCTCGCCTCCGGCGACTCCCTGATCCTGGCGGATTTTGCCCGCGACCGCTGCCGGCTCGTGCCGACGAACAAGCGCCAGCCGTGCTATGAAGAGATCCTCCTGGCCACCGTCGAAAAGGGCCAGGTCCGGCTGGCCATGGACGCCCTGTCGGTGCTGGCCCGGCTCGACCGGAGCACGGTCCGCCGGGGCCACGACTACGCCCACGTCGTCGGGATCAACGCCTGGACCCCCGAAAAGGAAGTCGGCCCGGTCTACGACTCCTGCACCGGCCTGTATCAGTCCGGGTGCTACCACGGCGTCGTCCAGGCCTTCCTCGACGCCAGGGGCACCGACAGCGCCACCGTCTACCAGCTCTGCAACTCGATCAAGTCGGCCGTCTACAACATGTGGCTCCGCTTCCAGTGCGTCCACGGCGTCGGCCACGGTCTGGTCAACAACTTCTCGCTCAACCTTCCGAGGGCCCTCAAGGGCTGCGACTGGCTGGTCGACCCGTGGGACGCCCAGTCGTGCTACGGCGGCGCGTTCATGGAGTTCATCGTGGCCGGCCGGGGTCAGTCGCACCACCCGCACAAGAAGGAGAGCCCGGCCCCCGGCACCGCCGCCGCCGGACACGACGGTCATTCGCCCCCGGCGGCGCCGGGACCGGCCCCCGGGGAGCACGCGGCCGCGGGGCACGACCCCGCCTCCCACGAGCACGAGACGGCCGACAGCTTCCCGATCCGGGACAAGACCGACCTGCTCTACCCGTGCACGGTGCTCGACACCAAGTACCAGACCGCCTGCTACATGATGCAGGCCGGCATCATCATCGAGCTGGTGGGGCGGGATTTCGGGAAGATCGCCCACGCCTGCGATGACGCCCCGGTGTCGATGCAACCCGCCTGCTACCAGGGCGTCGGCACCTACGTGAGCGGCTACGTGGTGCGCGACCCCGTCAAGGCCATCGACCTCTGCTCCAAGGGCGACGCCAAGCTCCAGGCGTGGTGCTACGTCGGGGTCGTCAAGAACTTCATCGACGTCACCGCCAATCCCGACGACGGCTTTTCGTTCTGCCGCCGCCTGACCGACCACGCCTACGCGGTGGCCTGCTTCAACGGCGTCGGCGAGGAGATGTCGGTTCTGTTCCCGGCCGCCGAAGAGCGCGAAAAACAGTGCGCCAAGGCCTCGCGCGACTACATCGAGGTCTGCCGCTACGGGGCCAACCTCCCGGCACCCCGGCCGAAGGACCTGCTGCCGTTCTCGCCGACCAGCTGAGGCGGGCCACCCGGCCCGCTACCGGAGCCGCCGGAGGAACCGCTCGGGATCGTTGAGGAAGTCGCGGGTCAGTTGGACGTGGCCGAGGGCGTCGTAGCGCGTCTCCTCGACCTTCCCGCC
>JAEUJH010000668.1 GCA_016794825.1 Gemmatimonadota bacterium | reverse complement strand
CGACAGTATCACCAGCTCACTCGCGTCCGACCTGGCCCTGGCGGCGCCTTCGGAGCCGATCGAGACCCGCTCCCCCGCCGCGCTCCGCCTGTACGAGGACGGCCTTCGAGCCCTCTACCAGTACGACACCTTTGCCGCGGCTCGGAACTTCGGCGCCGCCATCGCGGAGGACTCGACCTTTGCGCTCGCGGCCTACTACGGGTGGTGGAGCGCCGCCCTGATCGGCGATGCCAGCGCGTCGCGGCTCCAGGCGCTGGCGCTTCGACTGGCCGATCGAGCGCCCGCCCGGGAGCGGCTGCTGATTCGAACCCACGTCGGATCGAGCGAGGGCGACCCCGCCAGCGTGGCGGCGGCCGAGTCGCTTCTGGCTCGCTACCCCCGCGATCCCGAGGCGCTGATCCGGGCGAGTCAGACCTTGTCGGTGGCGGGGCGCTCGCTCGAGCGGATCACCCCGCTTCTCGAACGAGCGATCGCCATCGACTCCGCCGCCACGGGCGGCCGGACCGGACCGTGTCGGCTGTGCGAGAGCTTTGCGGAACTGGCGGAAGCGTTCGAGCGAGCGGATTCGATCCGGGCGGTCCTGGCCACGCTCGACCGGTGGGCCGCGCTGGTCCCCGAGGATCCCCGAGCGTCGACCCACCTGGCCGCCTACGCGCTTCGCATCGGCCGGGAGGATCTCTGGCGGCGCGCCACCGAGCGCCAGGGACGAGCCGGCCGCCAGCCCGTCGACTCGATCGAGGGCCTGTTGCGGCGGGGCGCCTACCTTGCCGACGTCCGCGCGATGGAACGCGGGTGTGCCGCTGCCTTTGCGATCGAGGACGACCGGGGCTGGTCCCGCTACCGGCGAGACTGCGCCACCGCCCTCCGGATGATGGGACGGTTCCGGGCCGCCGCCGCGATGGTGAGCGAGGGCCGGGCTCCGACCGGCGGCGCGCGGCGATCCGGAGCGCCGCGCGACCCGTTCCAGATGGCCGTTCTCGACCTCGAGATGAGCCGCCCGCTCCTGGCGGCCGACTATTTCGTCCGGGCGGCGGGCGCGGCGGCGGATTCGAGCCCGGTCAGCCGAGCCTGGCTCCTGACACTCGCCGCCGTCGCCGCCGTCGAAGCGGCCGACACCGTGATGGCGGGGCGGCTGGCCGACTCGATCGGCGCCACGGCTGCCCGCGACGGGGGATCCGACCAGCTGCAGCAATTCGTCCGCGGCCTCCTCGACGCGAGTCGAGGCGACCACGTCGCCGCACTCGACCGGTTCCGGTCGGCCGTGTCCTCGTGGCCCCTCGGCTTCACCAGAGTCAACTACGAGATCGCCGCCAGCGCCCTGGCCCTGGGCCGTCCGACCGAGGCCATCTACCCGCTGCAGGCCGCCCTCCGCGGCCGGATCGACGGGCCGCACCTGCTCCTCAATCGGGCGCTGATCCACGAGCGGCTGGCCCAGGCGTTCGATGCCGCCGGCCAGACGGACAGCGCGGCGTACCACTACGGTCGCGTCGCCCGCCTCTGGCAGGGCGCCGACCCCGTGCTGACCGAGCGATACGAGACCGCCCGACGCTGGTTGACGCAGCGAGGCCGCCCGGTCCCGTAGGCCATGTCGCGCCGGCCCGAACCCGGTTAGCGTACCTTTCGGATCGATGACTCGCCTAACCCTTCGCACGCTCGACGGTCCCATTCTCGAGGGCCCCGACGGTCAGCTCGCCATTGGCGATCCGATCGCGCTCGGTCTCGCCTGCCTCGCCGCTCTGGCGCCCGATGGCGTGGTCGAGGAACCGGAGGCCCTGCTCCGGCTGACCCCCGACCTGACTCCGGCCGACGGCCGGGCCCGGGTGGGTCGCGCCATCGCGAGCTTCAACGAGGCGGCCCGGGCCACCGTGCTCGACCATCGGGACGGGCGCTACGTCATCGATCGGAACCTGATCCAGGCCGACGTCGAATGGGCGCCCGCCGATGGCGCGAGCGGCGGCGACCGGTTCCTCACCGGATTCAACCTGCCCGACACCCCGGAGTACCGCGAGTGGATCCGGGCAACCCGGCCGCGGATTCGACCCGCGGCCGGCGTGGCGCCCGCCCTGGCCCGCGGGCCCCGGCCCTGGGCCTCGATTGCGATCGGCCTCATCGGACTGATCGGCCTCGTCGCCGTCTATGCCACTCGGAACACCCCGCCGGAGGGATTCGACCGCGGCGACGCGATCGTCCTGGCCGACCTCGAGAACACCACCGGCGACACCCTGTTCGACCGTTCGCTGATTACGGCCGCGGCCATCGGCCTCCGCCAGTCGCATCACCTGTCGATCCTCCCACAGGGCCGGACGGGCGCCGCGCTCCAGCGGATGGGAGTGGCGTGGTCCGACTCGCTCCGCCTCACCCTCGACCTGGCTCGGGAAGTAGCCATCCGCGAAAACGTCGAGTACGCCGTCGGGTTCCGACTCGACCCGGCCGGCAGCGGATACCGACTGTCGGTGGAAGTGGCCAGCGGCCGCACCGGCGACGCGATCCTGGCCACCGCGGCCAATGCCGAAACCAAGGCGGGAACGATCGCGGCCCTCGATCGCCTGCTCCAGGAGGTCCGGGCCGCCCTCGGCGAGCGGCGGGACGAAATCCGGGAGAACAACGTGGCCCTCCCGGCGGCGACCACGGCGTCGCTCGAGGCGCTCCGCTCCTACGCCACCGGCTCGGCCGCCTGGTCGCGCGGCTACTACCGGATCGCCTCGGAGTTGTGGCACCGCGCCCTCGACCTCGACACCGGGTTCGCCATGGCGATGGGCGCCCTGGGGGCCTACGCCTACTACCACCACGACCGCCAGACCGGCGAACGGTTCTACACCGAGGCCCTCCGGCGCAGCGGGCGACTCACGGAGTGGGAGCAGCTCGAGTTGGCCCGCAGCTTCGCGAGCGCCCGACAGTGGACCGATTCCGCCCTGGCCCTCCATCGCCTGATGGTGGAGCGGTTCTCCTCGTCGGTGACCTGGTACAACTACGGCACGGGATTGATGGCCGCGGGACGGCCGGCTGAGGCGATCGAGGCCCTCCGCCGGGCCGCCGACCTCGATTCATCCTTCGCCAACATCCGGATCAACCTGGCAACCGCATCGAAGGCCCTCCATCGGACCGACGACGCGCTCCGGTATTACGAGGAAGCCGGCGCCCTCGATTCGACCATCCTGACGGCGGGGAACATCGGGAGCGAGTACGGTGCGACGCTGGTCGCCGCGGGTCGGCCGGCGGAGGCCGCCGCCGTGTTCCAGCGGATGCTCCGGCGCAACAACCTGTTCGATCGGAGCCTCGGCTACCGGGGCCTCGGCTATCTGGGCTTCTGGCAGGGCCGGTTCGAGGAAGGCGTGGGGGCCTTCCGTCAGGCCACCGCCGTGTCCCGCCAACAGGCCCGGAGCAAGCTGAGCGTCCTCCGGGGCGACCTCCTCGAGAGCCTGAGCCTGCTCCTCCTCGGCGACTCGGCCGAAGCCAATCGAGCCCTCGATCGCACGTTGACCGCCGTCGATTCCACCATCGAGCCTGGGTTCTTGGCGCTGGTGGGGTACGGTCTGGCCCGCGCCGGCCGCCCCGCCGACCTCGAACGCCTGGCCCGGTCGCTCCGCGCCGTGGCCGACACCAACGCGCGCAGCGATCGGAGCGCGATCCAGTTCATCGAGGCCGAGCTGCTGCTGATCCGGGGTCAGCCGGATTCGGCGGCCGCGCAATTCGCGCAGGGGCGCGGTCCCTTGAGCGAGTTGGGCGCCCAACGACGCCTCAGCGCCCTCGCCGCAGCGGCCCGGGTCGAGCCAGCCCGGCGACTGGCGGACTCCCTGCTCGCCGTCCCGGTGTTCGGAAGCGAAAGCCAGTTCGAGTGGCTCTGGAACCTGGCCCTCGCCGCCGAACTCGAGGCCCGGGCGGGCCGGATCGATCAGGCCCGGGCCCGCTACCGCCGACTCCTCGAGGTCTGGGCCGACGGCGACTCGGCCTCCGCGCCCCTGGCCGTGGCCCGCCGCCGTCTCGAGGAACTGTCGCGGTCCCGCTGACGCTATATTTCCGCCGCCGCGGGGACTCGCCGCGGCGCGCCCTTCACGAGCCCTCAGACACGGAACACAACGGATGTCCATCAAGTCCGACCGCTGGATTCGCCGGCTGGCCCGGGAACACGGGATGATCGAGCCGTTCGTCGACGCCCAGGTCCGCCAGACCGACGCCCAGGGCCGCCGGGTCATTTCGTATGGCGTCTCGTCCTACGGATACGACATGCGGGTCGCCCCGGAGTTCAAGATCTTCACCAACGTCCTGTCCGCCATCGTCGACCCGAAGGAGTTCGACTCCCGGAGCTTCGTCGAGTTCCAGGGCGACGTGTGCATCGTCCCGCCGAACAGCTTCGCGCTGGCCCGGTCGGTC
>JAEUJH010000635.1 GCA_016794825.1 Gemmatimonadota bacterium | reverse complement strand
TCGTCCCAGACCAGCGGCATCGACACGGTCGCGCCCGGCAAGGGCCGGACGCTGTACGGCGACACGATCAGCTGCCCGTGCCGGTTCTGGAGATAGTCGAGGTAGACCTTGTCGCCCCGTTTGGTGACGTGCCGGGTGATGGTCGAGATGTCGCGGTGCTCCTTCATCACCAGCCGGGCCAGCAACTCACCGAGGGTCCGCGACTGCTCGTAGGTGCACTGGCGCCCGAGGGGAATCAGGATGTGGAGCCCGGTCTTGCCGGTCGTCTTGACGTAGTTCGGGAGCCTGGCCTCCTCGCAGATCCGGTGGAGAGTCAGGGCCGTCGCGATCACGTCCTTGAACGGCGCCTCCTTCGGATCGAGGTCGATGACGCACCAGTCCGGCAGCTCGAGCGATCCGACCCGGCTGGCCCAGATGTGGAGCGGAATCGTGCCCGAGTTCGCCAGGTACAGGAGGGTCTCGAGGTCGTCGCAAACGAAGTAGCGGATGTCGCGCTGGGTATCCTCGCTCCAGATCGGCACCGTGCGGATCCACTCCGGGGCAAACTCCGGAGCGTCCTTCTGGTAGAACGACTTCCCCTCGATGCCGTCAGGAAACCGGGTCAGCACCACCGGCCGGTTCTTGAGATACGGCAGGAGCCAGGGCCCGATGTCGCGGTAGTAGTCGATCATGTCGCCCTTGGTGTACTTCTCCGCGGGCCAGAAAATCTTCTTGAGGTTCGAGAACGCGACCTTCTTTTCCACCGGCGCCTTGGGCTCCGACCGCGGCGCGTCGTCGACTCCGCCTCCGCCCCCTCCGTCGGCCACCGGTTCTTCCGGCGGCGTGCCGCTCCATCCCTGGCGGTCGCACTGCTCCGGGGTCTTGTCGTCGCGCATCCGGACGAAGGCGGGGTGACGGAGCACGCCGTCGAGGGTCCACTCCCGATACCGAACCTCGCAGACCAGCCGGGGCTCGACCCAGGTCGTGGTCCTGGTTTCCGGAATGGCGGACGCGTCGAGCGGGGTACCGCCTCGTTCGGTGACCGGGCCAAGGCAGGGCGGCGTCGCCCGGATCAGCGGTTCGAGCAGGGCCCGGTACTCGGCCAGCTGGCGGTCATCGAATCCGGTTCCGACCCGGCCGGCATAGACCAACTGGCCGTCGACCCGATCGGCCAGTTGGAGCGCGCCGAACCCGCCCCGGCCTCCGCGCGGTTCGGTCAGGCCCACGATCACGAAGTCGCCGGTTTCCTCGGCCTTGATCTTGAGCCAGTGGGCGGTGCGTCCGCCCCGATACGGCGCGTCGGCCTTCTTGGCGATGATCCCCTCGAGCCGCATCTTGACGACCCCGGCCAGGAAGGCCTGACCTTCCCGTTCGACGTGGTCGAGGTAGCGAATCGGTCCGAGGGGCGGGAGGATGAGCCGGAGGAGCCGCTTCCGCTCCGCCAGGGGCAGCGGCCGGAGGTCGTAGTCCTCGAATCCGAGCAGGTCGAACGCGAAATAGGTGGCCGGGTACTCGATGGCCGCGCGGCGGACCTCGATCGGCTTGCTCAGACGGCCGCGCTTCTGGAGCAGCGAGAAGCTCGGCTTGCCCGCCGGATCGAGCACCACGACTTCGCCATCGAGCACGACGTGGTCGAGCGGCATGGCCTTGGTGGCCCGGGCCACCTCGGGAAAGACCCCGGTATAGTCCGCGCCGCTCCGGGTGAACAGTTCCGCCTCGCCCGCGCGCCGCGCGGCAATGAGCCGGTAACCGTCCAGCTTGAGTTCGAAGAGCCAGCCATCCCGGGTAAAGGCCTCGTCGGCGGGCTCGGCCAGCATCACCTCCACCCGCCCGGGCTCGACCACGCCCCGCGGCACCTCCAGCTTGGCCAGCTCGGCGCGGAGCACGTCGGCGGGGGTCCGGCCGGCCTTGAGGTCCTCCGTGGTGAGCCCGGAGAGCACCGACTGCTGGGAAAAGTCGTCGGCGCCCGCCTTCATCCAGGCGTCCCGCTCCTTGATGAGGAGCCAGTCGCGCTCGCTTTTCTTGAGTTTGACCAGGGTCCACCGGCCCCGGAGCTTGTAGCCCTTGAGTTCGAACAGGAGCTTGCCCTTCTCGAGACCGGCGCGCGGATCCTCGAGCGGAACCCACTCGCCCCGGTCCCAGACCACCACGGCGCCCGCTCCGTAGTTGCCGTCCGGGATCATCCCCTCGAAGTCACCGTATTCGAGGGGGTGGTCCTCGACCCGAACCGCCAGCCGCTTCTCCGCCTGGTCGTAGGACGGCCCCTTGGGCACGGCCCACGACTTGAGGACGCCGTCCATCTCGAAGCGGAAGTCGAAGTGGAGGTGGCGGGCGGCGTGTTTGTGGACCACGAAGAGTCCGCCGACCGCGGAGGGAACCGCCTCGCCGCCGAACGGTTCGGGCGTCCGGTCGGCCGATCGCTTGGCGCGATAGGCGGCCAACTGCTCGGCGGGGGTCGGCTCGGATTCGGCCATGGTCAATAATACCCGCCGGCCGCCCGACCGCCGAGGTATCCGCGGGGGCGGTGCGGCCCGCGGCCCCATGGGCCCGCGGCCGATCGAGGTATCTTTCGCGCCAGCGGTTGCCCCCGTACTCAGCCATCTTCCGAGGTCATCGATGCGGCTTTCCCACTACGCGGTCGCCATCCTGCTGGTGGCCTGTTCCACGCCGGCTCCCCCGCCACCGGCCTCCGTTCCGCAGGACGACGCCCGCGCCATCCACCAGACCCTGCTCGACTGGTACCAGGCCATCCACACCTTCGATTCGGCGGGCATCGCCTCGCCGTTGACCCCTACGTTCCTGATCCTGGAAGACACCCTGCCGCTCAGCAAGGAAGCCCTGGTGGCCGGCATCCTGTCCGGGCGGGGCCTCGGCTCCCAGACCGCGGAACTGCGGGACCTCAACACCCGGGTCCGTGGCGACGTGGCCTGGACGACCCTCCGGAACCACGAGGTGTTCACGCCCGCGACCGGGAAGCCCGACACGCTCGATTTCCTCGAGACGATCGTGTTCGAACGGATCGAGGGCCGCTGGATGATCGACCGATATCACGCCGCTCGGCTGGACCCCCCGGCCCCTCCGGCACCGACCGGCCCCCGCTGAGGCACCCCGGGGCCGGCATTCTCAACCGGCCGGCCCCTCGATACCTTAATAGCCCCCTCATGGGAGGCGCCCGATGCCCGCTCACTCGATCGGTTCCGCGACCATTTCCTTTGGCCTGGTCTCGGTCCCCGTGAACGTCTATTCGTCCTCGGAGTCGAAAGCCGCGGTCTCGTTCAACCTGCTCCACAAGAAGTGCGGCACCAAGCTCAAACAGCAGTACACCTGCCCCAAGGACAACGAAATCGTCCCCCGCGACGAGATGGCCAAGGGCTACCAGTTCGCCAAGGACCAGTACGTGATCTTCAGCGCCGAGGAGCTCAAGGCCCTCGACGAGAAGGCCACCAACACCATCGACATCAACGAGTTCGTCCCGCTCGCCAAGGTCGACCGGGTCTACCTCGAGAAGGTCTACTATCTCGGCCCCGACAAGGGCGGCGACCGGGCCTACCGGCTCCTCGCCAAGGCGTTAGGCGAGACCGGCCGGGCCGCCCTCGGCCAGTACGCCGCCCGCGGCCAGCAGCACCTGGTGCTGCTCCGGCCGATGGAAGACGGCCTGATCGTCATGGAACAGCTCCACTATCAGGACGAACTCAAGCCGGCCAGCGACGTCCCCCGCGGCGAGGGCGAAGTCAAGCCGATGGAACTGACGCTGGCCAAGCAGCTGATCGACGCGGGGTCGTCGGAGGAGTTCCACCCCGAGAAGTACCGCGACCTGGTCCGCGATCGGGTCATGGAAGCCATCCAGAGGAAGGTCGAGGGCCAGGAAATCACGGCCGAGCCGACCCAGGACGGCGGCGGCAAGATCATCGACCTGATGGAGGCGCTCAAGGCGAGCCTCGCCAAGGCGTCCTGATGGCGTTCTTCGTCGGGACCAGCGGCTACGCGTTCAAGGAGTGGAAGGGCCCGTTCTATCCGGCCAAGCTGCCGGACAAGGACATGCTCCCCTTCTACGCCAGCCGCTTCCCGACGGTGGAGATCAACAACACGTTCTACCGGATGCCCCGGGAAAAGAACCTGCTCGACTGGGCCGCTCAGGTCCCCGACGGGTTCCGCTTTGCCATCAAGGCCAACCAGAAGATCACCCACCACGCCCAGCTCCGGGACGCCGGCGAGCTGGTGGCCTACCTGGCCCAGACCGTCGCCGTCCTGGGGCCCAAGCTCGGCCCCACCCTGTTTCAGCTCCCGCCCCACCTCAAGAAGGACATCCCCCGCCTGGCCGCGTTTCTCGACGTGGTGCCCAAGCGCTGGCGGATTGCTCTCGAGTTCCGGCATCGGAGCTGGTTCGACGACGACCAGGTCTTCACGACCCTGGCCTCCCGCGACGCCGCTCTCTGCTGGTCGGACCAGGACGACATGGCCACCCCGCCCGTCCCGACCGCCAGCTGGGGCTACGTCCGCCTCCACAAGCTCGACTACACCGACGCCGACCTGGTCGAGTGGGCCGACCGCCTCCGCGCCGCCCCCTGGTCCGACGGCTTCGTGTACTTCAAGCACGACCACTCGCCCGGCTCGGGACCGCCGGTGGCCGAGGCGTTGATCGCCAAGCTGAACGGTTAGGCACCACCCGGGGTCGGCACGATCCCCATCTCGTCCAGGAATCGGTGCCCGCCGGTGGGCCGCCCCTCGCGGGCCTCGACCCGGGTCATCACCAGGCGGTCCTTGGCTCGGGTCATCCCCACGTAGAGCAACCGGCGCGACTCCTCGAGATCCTCCACGCTCGGCGCCCGACCGCCCGGCCCCGACCCCGGCATCTCGCTGTCTTCGACCCCGACGATGTACACCCGCGAGAACTCGAGACCCTTGGTCGAGTGGAGGGTCAGCAGGTTGACCCGTTCCCGGTCGGCCTCGATCCCATCGCTCTTCGACAGCGCCACCCGGCTCAGGAACTCCCGGATCTGGCCCTCGAGATCGGGTTCCGCGATCCCGACGAGCAGCCGCCGCACCCGCGCCATGGCCGCCGGATAGCGCTGATCCGGCCGCTTTTCCCGGCGGATCTGCTCCATCCGGGCGGCCCCGCCGAGTCGGTCGATCACGTCCTCCACCGTGGCCGCGCTCGGCCCGACCCGTTCCCGCTCGGCCCGATAGAAGTCGAGGCAGTTGGTGAACCGGCCGAGGGCGTAGAACGCGGTGATGTCCTTGAGCAGCGTCCCCTCGGGGTCGAGCGTGTCCGGATCCGAGAGCGCCAGCGCCACGCCGAGATGGTCCAGCACGTTGGACAGCGCCACCCGCCGGGCCCGGGCGACCTTCTCCTCCTCGAGCCGCTGGAACACCTGAGCCAGCGTGCGCACGTCCCAGATGGCCTTGTGCGAATCGCCCGGATCGATCCCGAACCGTTCGGCCAGGTGCTCCAGCCGGGCGCTGCCGAGCCGGAGCCAGCGCGCCAGCGGCAGGGTGTCGTAGGTGACGAAGCTCCGATCGTCGGACATCCGGCGGAGGATCGGGAAGTCGAACTCGTACCCGTTGTGCGCCACCAGCACGTCGTCGCCGATGAAGGCCTCGAACTCGGGCCGGACCGCTTCGAAGTACGGCGCGTCGGCCAGGTCGGCCATGGTGTAGCGGTGGGTCCGCGCCGCCCCCGGCGAGATCGGGACCCGCGGCTTCACCAGACGCTGGAACTCCTCCACCACCTTCCAGTCGCGAACCCGGACGGCCGCGATCTCGACGATCTCCGCCGTCGCGATGTCCCGATCCGTGGTTTCGAGGTCGACCACCACGAAATCGCGGAAGGTGTCCTGGGATCGCGCGTTGACCAGCTGGAGCGCCTTGAAGGTGGTCATCGCGAGGCCGAGGGGGCCGGACCACTCGGCGTCGAGGACCAGGTCGTCCGGGCCAGGAGGCGCTTGGGCCGGGATCGCCCCCGCCGCACCGAGATAGTCCACCAGCCGGATTCCGCCGCCGTTCAGGAGCCCGGCCAACCCGATTTCGAGCCCGCCCATCGGGCGGATCAGCACCCTGCCCCGGGCATCGCGAACCCGCTCCAGCGCCGCCGCCAGCCGGCACGCCTCCGGCGACGAAAGCGGATCGGACAGATCCTCGGCCCGCTCCTCGAGGATCGTCCGGTACGGGCCGACCCGCTGCGAGAGGATTTCCTCGATCAGCGCCTCGATGGTGTCGTGGCGCTCGCCGAGGGCGGTGAGGTTCTGCATGGCGGACAGCGCCCGCCGGATCTTGCGACCGTCTTCGTCGGTATAGGCCAGTTCCCGGGCCCGGCGCCGGAGGAACGGCATGAAGCCGAGTTTGGCGCTCTCGGCCTGTTTCCGGATGGCGTCGCAGAGTGAGTGCGGAAGCACCTGGCGGGCAAACTGTTCGTTGACGACCGGATCGCCCGGGAAGGAAATGACCCGGAGCGCGGCGATCAGGTACCGGACCACCGGATCGTCGGCCAGGGAGCGGCCGTGAGCCAGGCGGCAGGGAATGCCCGCCTGCATCAGGGCCCCCTCGAGGGCGTCGCCGATCTGGTGCCGCCGGTACAGGACCGCGTACTCGCCCCAGCGAAGGCCGGACCCGGCCTGATCGCGCCGAAGATCGTCCAGCAGCCAACCCAGCTCGTTCCCGTCGGCCGGGAAACTCGGGGCCACGATCGGATGATCGCTGACCCGCGTCGCCACCACCCGCTTTTCGCCGAACAGCGGCACGTTGCTCGAGATCAGCCGGCGCGCCAGCGAGAAGATCCCGGCGGCGGTCCGCCGATTCTCGTCGAGTACCACCTTGCGCCGGACCCCGAAATCGTTGAGGAAGGTCTCGATCATCCGGGGGTTTGCCCCGGTCCAGGAAAAGATCGACTGCTCGTCATCGCCCACCACGAACAGGTTGCGATGCTCGGCCGCCAGCGCCCGGACGATGCCGTACTGGACGTGGTTGAGATCCTGGGCCTCGTCGACGAGGAGATAGTCCCAGGCACTCGCCACCTCCCGGGCCACCGCCGGAAACCGCGCGAACAGCTCGACCGTGAGATGGGTCAGATCGTCGAAGTCGATCATCCGACGCTTGGCCAGGTAGGCTCGATAGCGTCGGAACTTGACCTCGTCGTCCTCGAGCAGGGGTCGGATCCCGAGGCGCGCCAGCCCGAACCGGGTCAGGAGCCCGGTCCGCCACTTGGGCGGCACCCCCACCTTGGCCAGGACTTCCTTCTGATACTCGTCGTCGGCAATGCCGAAGCCACGTTCCAACCCGAGGGGCGACCCATGGGACCGGAGAATCCGGACGCAGAGCGAGTGAATCGTCGACCGGCTGATCAGGTCCGCCCGCTCGCCCAACTCCCGCCCCAGCCGCGCCGCCACTTCCTCGGCCGCCTTGTTGGTGAACGTGAGGGCGCAGATCCGGGCCGGGTCGAGGTCTCGGCGGTCCACCAGGTACCGGATCCGCTCGATCAGACAGAACGTCTTCCCCGCCCCCGGACCGGCCAATACCAGGGTCGGTCCGAAGTCGGCCTCGATCGCCTCGCGCTGGGCGGCGGATGGGGTAAGACCCTCGTTCATGCGCCGGAATCTACCCGATCGGTGTGACGGTTCCCCGGCCTGCCACATATCTTGGAGCCATGACCGAGATGATCATCGCGGGCCTGATCGGGTGCGCCGTCGGCGTGGTGGTTATGCTGGCCGGGTTCGTGGTCTGGAAGGCCCGGTACACCAAGGCCATTCGACAGGACGCCATCGTCCGAAGCCAGGCCGTCGTGGCGGGGCGGATCGGGGAGCAACTGGTTCCGCACCTGCCCGGGTTTCGGTGGAATCCGCGCGATGCCCGGTTCCTGGGGTCGCCGGTCGACTACCTCGTGTTCGACGGGCTCGCCAGCGGCGAGGTGTCGCGCGTGGTCTTCCTCGAAATCAAGACCGGCGGCGCGGTCCTGAGCCCGCGCGAACGGCAGGTCCGCCAGGCCGTCCTCGACGGTCGAGTGGAGTGGGAGGAACTCCGGGTCTAGCGGGCCATCCAGCGCGCGGTGACAGCAGCCAGCTCCGCCATGACATCCGCATGCGTCTTTCCGGTCCGCTTCGGAACGTCGAAGGCGTGGTCCGCCTCGGGAACCTCGTGCAGGGTGGCCCGCGTGCCGAGTCGGGTCACCACCGATCGGATCAGGCCGATCTCGGCCAAGTCATCCCGGGTGCCTTGAAGGAACAGCATCGGGGCCTCGACGCGATCGAGGTGGTCGCCTCGGGAGGTGGCGGGCCGCTTCGGCGGATGAAGCGGAAACCCGACAAACACGAGGCCCGCCAAGCCGGGAAGGAGCCCCTCGGCCGCGGCGTTGGAACTCATCCGCCCGCCGAACGACTTGCCGCCGACGTAGTGGGGCAGACCCGAATACGCCGCCCGCGCCACCGCCGCCGCCGCGGATACCGTGGCCATGGCCACCGCTGGCGAGTCCGGGCGACTCTTCCCTGCCTCCCGGGATGGAAACTGGTACCGAAGCACGGCCACACCCACCTGGGCAAGGGCAGCCGCCAGATCGGCCATGAAATGGTGATGCATTCCGGCGCCGGCCCCATGGCCAAGGACCAGAGCGGCGTTGGCCGTTTCGGGCAGGGTCCAGAGACCGGAGACCGGGCCAGCCGGAGTCGGGATCGGGAATGGGGCGTCGGTCATAGCGGCAACCTGGCTTTCGGTCTCGCCGGCGGCAACTCCAGCTTCGTCCTTCAGTCCTGACCCGGCTCCGCGGTGACGATTCGTTTGACCGGCAGCCTGGCTCGGTCGACGGCGGCGCCGTCCTTGTAGACCGCCCACACCTTAGCGTAGTTGGCCGGGTCCGCCAGCGGGTCGGCGCTCAGAATCACCAGGTCAGCCCTCTTGCCGGGCTCGAGCGTGCCGAGGTCCTTGTCCCGGCCGTACCCGATGGCCACGTTCCGGGTGGCCCCGAGCAACGCGTCCATCGGCGTCATCCCCCTTTCGATCGCGGCCTTGAGCCACAGCAGGTGGGCCTCGGGAAACGCGTAACTGTTGTCCGGTCCGATCATCTGGGCAAACCGCGGATCGGCCGCCTGCTTGGCGTCCAGCGGTTTCGACAACCCGCCGTCGGTCGCCATCAGGAGAAGGACGCCGCCGCGGATCAGCGCGCGACCGTTCCGTTCCTTGACGTTCGAGGCGGCCTTGCGGGACTCGGGCATCCCCGCTCGCTCCCAGTCCATCCGGCGAGCGGTCTGGAAACCAACCGCGCACGCCAGCTTCCGGTCGACCATGGCGGCAATGGTCGCGGCCGGGATCGGCTCGGGTCCGGTGACATCGCAATGCTGCAGCAGATCGGCCCCGGCCTCGATGGCCAGCCGCAGGCTCTCGACCGAGGTGGTGTGGGCCTGCACGTTGAGACCGGCTCGCCGGCCCTCTTCCACGATGGCCCGCTGACTCTCGGGCGAGAACGCGATCAA
>JAEUJH010000608.1 GCA_016794825.1 Gemmatimonadota bacterium | reverse complement strand
CATGAAGCCCATCCTCGGTTCCGTCGCCCTCCTCGGCCTGCTCGGCGCCACCCCCGCCCTGGCCCAATCCGACCCCGGCCGCGACGCCTTCGTCCGCTGGGCCAGGCAGGCCGCCACCCCGGTCAAGTCGCTGGCGCTCGACGCCCCGATGGCCGACCTGGCCCCGCTCCGCGCCATCGTCGGCAACGCCACCCTCGTCGCCCTGAGCGAGGGGGTCCATGCCGGCGCCGAGCCGCTTGAGTTCCGGAACCGGGTCTTCCGCTACCTGGTCGAGAACCTGGGCTTTACCGCCATCGCGATCGAATCCGGACTCACCGAGGGGCGGACGGTGCACGATTACGTCCGCACTGGCCAGGGCGACCTCGCCAGGGTGCTCGACGAGGGGCTCACCTGGACCTTCGACAACCTGCCCCAGAACGCCGACCTGATCCGCTGGATCCGCGACTACAACGCCGACCCGAAGCACACCCGGAAGCTCCACTTCTACGGCTTCGACGTGCCCGGCAGTCCCGGGAATCCGTTCGCCAACCGGAAGATGCGGACCGCGCTCGATGACGCGCTGGTCTACCTCGCCAGGGTCGACGCCGAGGCGGCCAGGCACTACCACCAGCGGCTCGACTCGCTGCTGCCGTTCCTGCACCTGGATCCCCGCTCCATGGACACGGTCCAGTACGCCAAGCTCGGCCCGACCGAGCGCGACCGACTGACCGCCGCGATCGGCGAACTGATCGCCACCGTGGAACGGCGGGAGGCGCGGTACGTGGCGGCGAGCAGCCGGACGGACTACCAGTGGGCGTACCGCAACCTCCTCGGCGCCCGCGCGGTCGATTTCTGGCTCCGGCAGATGCCGTTGGGCTGGGATCCGTCGAAGGGCATGTCGTTCTTTGGCGAGTCGACCGACATCCGCGACCGGATGCAGGCCGACAACGTCGGCTGGATCGTGGATCAGGAGGGACCGGGCGGCAAGGTGCTGATCTTCGCGTCGCGCTACCACATCAGCGCGGCCCCGGTCAAGACGACGTTCTCCGGCCCGACCGGCAACGCCGTCGCGGGCACGTACCTCCGCCCCCGCTTCGGCAACCGGCTGGTGACGTTCGGGAATCTGATCGGGAAGGGTTCCTTCGGCTGCACCGGCTTCGAGGGGCCGGTCGACCCGAACGCCCCGACGTCGATCGACGCGATCGCCGGGGAGGTCGGGCCGCCGCTCTATCTGCTCGATCTGCGCCGGGCTCCGCCCGCGGTGCAACGCTGGCTCGATCGGGAGCACGAGATGGGAGGCGGACCGGGCAAGTTCTCCCTCCAGCTCAAGCAGGCGTTCGACGTCTACTTCTACGAGGCCACGGTGCGGCCCGCCTGTCCCAAGTAGCCCGCGCGGCGGCGGCTCCCGAACCGATCACGGCTCCCGAACGAACACCACCGGCGGCAACGCCGTCTCCACCGGCACCAGCACCCGATCCACCCCGCCCTTCGCGTTGCTCTGGAACGTCACCAGCCCGGTAAACGGCACCAGGCTGGTCGCGTCGGTCGACTCGAAGGTGTCGTAGTGATAGTGGGTCAGCGCCCCGCCGATCCGATCGAGCGCGATCTCCAGCCCCGCCGCGCCCTGGCGCACCACGACCGTTCCATAGCCCGGGTGGGTGTACCGGCCCACGTAGTCCGCCAGCGGGTGACTCGGCGTGGTGCCCGTCTTCCGGCCCGCCGCCAGCGCCGCCTTGGTGGAGTCGGCCTGGCGGGCTTCGACCGAATCGGCCTTCCGCTGCCGGGCGGCGTGATCGAGGGGCGGGAGGCCGAGAAGCCGGTCGGCCACGGCCTGGACGATCATGGTGGGAATCGGGTTGGTGGAGCCGCGGTTGGACAGCACCACCACGCCGATGCTGTCGTCGGGGAGCCAGGCCATCTGGGAAATGAACCCGTCGATCGAGCCGCCGTGGAGGACGGCCCGATGGCCGCGGTAGCTGGCCACGACCAGGCCAAGTCCGTAGCTCACCAGGTCGAACCCGGGCCAGTAGCCCTCGCCGGGCACCACCATCTGGGGCGACTGCATTTCCCGCTCGGCCCGGGCCGACAGCTTGAGCGGCGCGGTCCCGTTACCCCCGCTCATCCGGAAGGCCACGTACTTGAGCATGTCCTCCACGGTGGAGTGGATCGACCCCGCGGGGCCCGCGGCCTCGAGGAACCGGACCGGCACCGGTTCGGGGCGGCCGTTCTTGAGTTCGTACGGGGTGGCGTGATCGGGGTCGGCGTCGTGGCCGGTGGCCTGGGGGAGCGACCGGGTCATGCCCAGCGGCTTGAAGATGGCGTCGCGGATCTGGTCGTCCCAGGAGCGGCCGGTCAGGGTCTCGGTCAGGTGGCCGGCGGCGGCGAACATCAGGTTCTGGTACTGCCAGACCTCCCGGAACGAGTGGGTCGGCTCGAGGTACTGGAGCCGCGCCACCAGCTCGGCCCGGGAAAAGTTCCGGCCGTACCAGAGCAGGTCGTGGCGGGGCAGGCCGGAGCGGTGGTTGACCAGGTCGCGGGGGGTGAGCTTCTCGGTGGCGTAGGGGTCGTACATCCGGAACCCGGGCTGGTTGGTCTTGACGGGGGTTTCCCTGGCCTGCTTGCCCTGGTCCGCCAGGAGCCCAATCAGCACCACCGTAAACGACTTGGTGTTGGAGCCGATGGCCAGGAGGGTTTTGGGGGTGATCGGCAGCTGGGCGGCCACGTCGCGGTAGCCGTAGCCCTTCTGGAGGTAGACCCGGCCATTCCGGATGATGCCGAGCCCCACGCCGGGCACCTTCCACTCGGCCATGTAGGCCTGGACCACCGAGTCGATGGCGGCGGTGGGGTCGGGGGTCTGCTTGGCGCGGGGGCGTTGGGCCAGGCTCGGGGTCGAGAACAGGACGAGCGCGGCAAGGGCCGCCGGAACGGACCGGACGAGGCGCATGGGGCAGTCTCTGGGGGTTGGAGGAACGGTCTGGTAAGGTAACGCGGCGGCCGGCTGACAGGGGGTCGGGGGTGGCCAGGCGGGTCCCCTTGCCCAAGGCCGCCGGCAACGTTTCCTTCCCCTGTTCCGTAGGGCCAAGTTCAACCACCATCGAGTCTTCCCCAGCATGACGAGTCCCGAGCGGGTCCCTTCCGACGACGTGGCGCAGCTCCGTCGTCTTGCCGAGGCCATGGTCATGTTGCGGGCCCAGGTGGCCCAGCGGATCGTGGGCCAGCAGGACGTGGTGGATGGCATCGTCACGGCCATCCTGGCGGGGGGTCACGCCCTGCTGGTCGGGGTGCCGGGGTTGGCCAAGACCCTGATGGTCCAGACGGTGGCGGAGGCGCTGGAGCTGAGCTTCAACCGGGTCCAGTTCACGCCGGACCTGATGCCGGGGGACATTACCGGCACCGAAATCGTGGAGGAGGACCCGGCCACGGGGCGGCGGTCGTTCCGGTTCGTGCCGGGGCCGATCTTTGCGCACGTGGTGCTGGCCGACGAGATCAACCGGACCCCGCCCAAGACCCAGGCGGCGCTGCTGCAGGCCATGCAGGAGCATCAGGTCACGGCGGCGGGCAAGACGTACGCGTTGCCGGACCCGTTCTTCGTGCTGGCCACCCAGAACCCGATCGAGCAGGAGGGCACCTACCCGTTGCCGGAGGCCCAGCTCGACCGGTTCATGCTGGATCTGCGGGTGGGCTATCCGTCGCGGGCGGAGGAGGAGGCCATCGTGGAGCAGACCACGGGGGCCCGGAAGGTCAAGCTGACGCCGGTGCTGGACGCGGAGGCGCTGCACGGGATGCAGAGCCTGGTGCGGCGGATTCCGGT
>JAEUJH010000539.1 GCA_016794825.1 Gemmatimonadota bacterium | reverse complement strand
TGTCCGCCAACGGTCAGTGGGTGGTCTACGTCCGGGGTGGCGATCACGGCTCGAACTGGGATGGCGGCTTGCCGGTCAACCCGGCCTTCAGCCCGGTCCCACCCAAGGTCCAGATCTGGGCGATTCCGTTTGCCGGCGGGGAACCGAAACTGCTGGCAGACGGCGATGACCCGGTCATCTCCCCGCGGAGCGATCAGGTGGCGTTTACCCGCGGCGGACAGCTCTACTCAGTGCCGATCGACGGTTCGGCCGCGGCCAAGCCGCTGTTCGTCGCTCGGGGTTCGAACGGATCGGCGGTGTGGTCGCCCGACGGCGCGGCGCTGGCGTTCGTGTCCAACCGAGGGGACCACGCCTTCGTCGGCGTGTACGCGGGCCCCGACACGCCGATCAAGTGGATCGCGCCCTCCTACACGCGCGATCGATCACCGCGCTGGTCTTCCGACGGCCGCCGGATCGCGTTCGTCCGGATGCCCGGCGCGGGCGGCGCGCCCGACTCGGTGCTGACCCGGCGCCACGCGCCCTGGTCGATCTACTCGGCCGACGTGAGTACCGGCGTCGCCACCCGGCTCTGGACCGCGCCGAAGACGCTTCGCGGCTCGGTGCCGACCACCGACGGCGGCACCAACCTGCACTGGGCCGACGGACGGATCGTCTTCCTGTCGTACCAGGACGGCTGGCCCCACCTCTACTCGATTCCGGAGTCCGGCGGCGAGGCGCTGCTGCTCACGCCGGGCCGGTTCATGGCGGAGCACATCGCGATGTCGCCGGACCGCCGCTGGATGGTCTTTGCGGGCAACGCCGGTTCCGATCCGCTCGACATCGATCGGCGCCACGTGGTCAAGGTGCCGGTCGACCGGGCGGCCATGGAAGTGATGACGCCGGGCAGCGGCCTCGAGTGGAGCCCCGTGGTGACCGGCGACGGCACCCTGGCGTTCATCTCGGCCACGGTCCAGCGCCCGCCGGTGCCCGCGGTCATGCCGCTCGCCGGCGGCCAGGTCCGGCTGCTGGGCGAGGATCGAATCCCGGCGGACTTCCCCGCCGCCCGCCTGGTGACGCCCAAGCAGGTGGTCTTTACCGCGCCCGACGGACTCCGGATCCACGGCCAGCTGTTCGAGCCCCCGGCCGGGGGAGCGTCCCGGAAGCCCGCGGTCATCTACGTCCATGGCGGCCCGCCTCGGCAGATGCTTCTCGGCTGGCACTATTCCGACTACTACACCAACGCGTACGCCACCAATCAGTATCTGGCCAGCCAGGGCTTCGTGGTGCTCTCGGTCAACTATCGACTCGGCATCGGCTACGGCTACGAATTCCACCAGCCGCCGCGGGCCGGGACGGCCGGCGCGTCGGAGTATCAGGACATCAAGGCGGCCGCGCTCTGGCTCGGCCGGCAGCCCGGGGTCGACGCGCGGCGGATCGGGGTCTACGGCGGCTCGTACGGCGGCTACCTCGTGGCGCTGGCGCTCGGGCGCGATTCCCGGATCTTCGCGGCGGGGGTCGACATTCACGGCGTCCACGATCGGACCATCGAGCGGACCCGGAACCTGGTGAGCCCGGATCGCTACGAGCGGGCCCCGGACGCCGACCGGGCCAACCAGGTGGGCTGGCTGTCGTCGCCCACGGCGTGGGTTTCGACCTGGACCTCGCCGGTGCTGATGATCCACGCCGACGACGACCGGAACGTCCGGTTCAGCCAGAGCACCGACCTGGTCCGGCGCCTCGAGGCCAAGGGGGTCGACCTGGAAACGCTCGTCATCGTCGACGATACCCACCACTTCATGCGGCACGCCAACTGGCTCACCGTGGGTGCCGCCACCGCCGACTTCTTCCGACGGAAGCTGAAACCGTAGCGTGCCGATGAAGCCGCCGCCCTCCTCGAAGCAGCGGTACCGCTCCTTCGTCGAGGACTATCGACGGGGCCGGATCGACGCGCCCGAGGACGGCGGCGAGGAGGAACCACTCCTCGCGCCCCCCGCCGGCCAGGCGGCCGAGTCCCGCGGACTGCTCCGGGGCCGCCGGCGCGAATACATCCGCGATTATCTCCGGTGGCTCCACCCCCACCGTTATGCGGTGGTGGGGCTTGGGGTGCTGGCGCTGGCCGTGGCCGGTCTCCAGATGATCGAGCCGTTGTTCATCCGGTTCATGATCGACCGGGTGCTCCTCAACACCGACCTCGACCCGGCCGGCCGGCTGACCCGGCTCCACCTGACGGGGGCCCTCTTCGTCGGCGTGGTGATCCTCTCCAACATCGTCGGAGTCATCAAGGACTATCGCCAGCGGCTGCTCAACGCCGCGGTCATGCTCTCGCTCCGGCGCTCGCTGTTCGACCGGCTGCTCCACCTGCCGCTGCCCAAGCTCTGGGAAATGAAGACCGGCGGCATCCTGTCCCGCCTGACGGGCGACGTCGACACCACCACCGGTCTGCTCCAGATGGCGATCGTGTCGCCCGCCATCTCGGTGGTCCGGCTGGTCATCGCGGCGATCGTGCTCGTCAACCTCAACTGGCGCCTGGCCGTGACCGCCCTGGCCGTGATCCCGGGCATCGCGCTGATGAGCCTGATCTTTTCCCGGCGGATCCGCCCGATCTACCGGTCCCTCCGGAAGGACGCCGAGCAGATCGACGGCCGGGTGGGCGAGACGTTTTCGGGAATCCGGGTGGTCCGCGCCTTCCGGGGCGAGGCTCGCGAGCTGCTCGACTACCTCCTCGGCCGGCACACCGTGCTCCGGAAGGAGCTCTTTGCCCACCGTCGGGAACTGGTCGTCTGGACCTCCTGGAACCTGCTCCTCGGCGCGGTCAACGTGGTCATCATGTGGTACGGGGGGTATCTCAACATCGCCGGCCGCGCCTCGGTCGGCGACATCATGGCGTTCCAGTGGTACACCTTCCTCCTCCTCAACCCGGTCTGGCAGCTGGTCAACTCGTTCTCCGAGTTGCAGCGGTCGCTCGCGGCCATGGAACGGGTGTTCGAAGTGCTCGACCTGGCGCCCGACAAGCCGGATCGGCCCGGCGCGCTGACCGCCCCGGCGGTCGTCGAGGAGATCCGGTTCGAGCAGGTGGAGTTCGAGTATCGGGAAGGCCAGCCCGTGGTTCGCGACTTTACCATGACCGCGCGGGGCGGCACGGTGGTGGCGCTGGTGGGCCGGAGCGGCGCGGGCAAGACGACGGTGACCGACCTGGTGGCCCGGTTCCACGACCCGACCCGCGGCCGGATTCTCCTCAACGGGACCGACATCCGCGACTTTACCCTGCGGTCCTATCGCGACCTGCTGGCCATCGTGCAGCAGGACGTCTTCCTCTTCGACGGCTCGGTGCGCGACAACATCGCGTACGGTCGCCATGACGCCACCGAGGCGGAAGTCCTCGACGCGGCCCGCCGAGCCAACGCGATCGAGTTCATCGAGAAACTGCCGGAGGGATTCGATACCTACATCGGAGAGCGGGGCGTCAAGCTCTCCGGTGGCCAGTGCCAGCGGCTGGCCATCGCGCGAGCGTTCCTGGCGTCACCCCAGATCCTGATCCTCGACGAGGCCACCAGCAACCTCGACACCGAGAGCGAGCAGCTGATCCAGGCCTCGATGGCCACCCTGCTCGCGGGGCGGACGACCTTCGTCATCGCCCACCGGTTGTCGACGATCCGGCGGGCCGACCTGATTCTGCTGTTGGAAGAGGGTCGGGTCATCGAGCGGGGGACCCACGAGCAGCTGATGGCTGCCCGGGGGACCTACCGCGAGATGGTCGAACGGCAGATGCAGTCGCCGGATCAGCGATTCGGCGACGCCTGATAGAGGGCGCGATTGGTGGGCTCGATCGTGTCGCAGCGATCCTTGGCCAGATCGGTTCGGGTCACGATCGCGTCGCCCAACTCGAGGTAGTAGTCCCGCCCGCGGGTCCCGTAGGCCGGCCAGGAAGTCGCCTTGGTCCCGTTCGGATCGCCGGTGGCGGC